>JBKHGK010000032.1:0-11060 GCA_046539705.1 Candidatus Brocadiia bacterium
GACATTTTTGGTGTGATATTACAGATGACCGATCACCGAACAGTTGCGAACTGGAGGTGCAACCCCTCAGGAACCATTATCCAGTAAATCCTCTAACCCTTCTTCATCGTCGCTGTAATTCAGGGCGGTGGAGCGACTGATCCGACCTTCGTTGACCAGCGCAACGAGTGACTGGTTCATCGTACGCATGCCAATCTCATAATTCGTCTGCATTGTCATTTTGAGCTGATGGGTTTTCTTTTCCCGTATCATTGCCCGGACGGCCGAATTCCCCGCGAGAATTTCTGCAGCGAGAGAGCGACCCTGACCGTCGGCGTTGGGTATAAGTTTCTGACAGATCACAAACGCAAGTGTCGAGGCCAATTGCACCCGAATCTGTACCTGCCGGGCAGCGGGAAACGCACTGATGATACGTGAGATTGTCTGCATGGCGGTGGATGTATGGAGTGTTGCCAACGTCAGATGACCCGTTTCCGCCAGCGTTAATGCCGTGGACATGGTGTCGGTATCACGCATTTCACCGATCAGCACGACATCCGGGTCCTGCCGCAGTGCGCGCCGGGATGCCTCCGGGAAATCCTGCGTGTCCTCCCCGATCGCACGTTGTGTCACAAACGACTGCCGGCTGGTGTGGACATATTCGATTGGTTCTTCAATTGTGTGTATGTGCAGCGAACGTGTGCGGTTGATTTCGTTCAACAGGCTGGCCAGAGTGGTTGTTTTTCCCGACCCGGTGGCTCCCGTAACCAGCACCAGTCCCTGATGCATTCCCACGATACGTTCGCAGACGATCTCCGGTAATCCCAGCTCATAGAGGTCAAAAAATTCCGAAGGGAGTATGCGCAGGGCCAGAGCGAGCCTGTCTTTCTGAAGATAGGCGTTAATACGCACCCTTTGCCCCTCCGGCGTGGCCATGGACCCGTCATATTCCTTCGTCTCCATCAGATGTTCAAGGCGTTTTTTGTCCGTCAATGTGATGAACATCTGCCGCACGTCGTCCTCTGACAGATCGCCGGCATCGGTGAGTGGTTCGATCCGTCCGTTACAGCGCAGAATTGGTGGTTCATCGGTCGTCAGATGCAGGTCGGACGCGTCGCGGTCGCAGGCAATTTTAAGGAGGCTGTCGATATCTGGCGGCATGTCATCGGTCTCCATCACTGGTGAGTTCGAGATGTCGTCGGATGCTCTGGACCATTGACAGGCAGTGGTGAGCGGTTTTTTGCTCACCCGCCTTTTCCAGCCCACTGGCGGCCGCTGCGTACATCCTGGCGGCTTTCGACAGTTTTCCGTTTTCCAGATAGGCGCGGGCGAGGTTTGCACAGCAGAACATCTCCCAGCGTTGCTCTGGTCCCTCGGGCGAGGCGTCCACCAGCGCCACTTCCGCCAGGGTTTCAGCGCGTTCCCATTCTTTCATCCGCAGGGCTATTTCCGCGCCCAGGGCCAGTCTGCGCCGGGCCTCAGGGGCCGCTGTGTCCTCCGGCCACGGCATCAAATGGGCCAGAGCGGCGGTATATTCACCCATGTGCATCAGACACCGCGCAGCACCCCGACGTGCTTGTTCACGTTGCTGTTCACTTCTATCTGATTGTGTTTGAACGTCCTTGTACGCCCTGAGAGCATCTTCCCATTGTTGATTCTTTTCCATGGTCGTGGCTCCACGCAGTCTGTCTGCAGTGCTCTGTGGCCGATGTTGTGGGCTCATGCAACCGCCTGACAGAATTCCGACCACAACCAGAAGATATATGTATCTCATCATTCGTCATCCTCCTCCTCATCGGAACCGGGGGATTCGGGCGGAACGCTGAACGTTCTTGTACGTTGGCGCAGGTGATGAGGGACCGGGGTTTCATCATCGTCCGTTTTGTCCTCGGGCGGTGCCGATTCCTGACGCTCATCGTCCGGTGGTGTAGAATCTTTCTCTTTTCGCCACACGTCTTTCCCGATTTCCAGAGCTGGCAGATCCTTCCTGGCGCTGGGATGATAGCTGAGGTGGCCCAGCATATCCGTCGTTACGTTTTCCGCTTCGTCGGGCGTGAGAAGAATGTATGGGCGGATGAGCACCAGCAGTTCGTGGTGTTTCTGTTTCTGAATTGTGGTGCGAAAGAGTGACCCCAGGACGGGGATATCCATCAGAACAGGTATTCCCGTCCTCTCGTCTTCGGTCCGTTCTCTGATAAGTCCTCCAATAGCACTGATCTGTCCGTCTTTGGCCACCACGGTGCTTGTGACCGAACGCTGCTCTATGTCCGTCGATTGGAATGATTGTTCCTCAAAAGTGAAAATGTCGCGCAGCTCGCCGGTTTTCGACTCCATCTGTGCCAGTCGGATCGTGACGGTACGATCGGCGTGGATGGTAGGGGTGATGACCAGCGAAGTTCCGACGTCCCGCCTTTCGGTTTCTGGATCGAAATCCGTCCCTGTTCTATCGCCCTCATCGTTATACAGCTGTTCGGCGTCAAGTCCTTTAAGAATGGTAATCTCGTCACCGACGAACACGCGCGAGGCCTCGTTATCGGCGACGGAAAGGGTGGGGGTGGCGAGCGCGGTCACACGATCCCGCTGTGACAACATCTGTAATCGGGCACGTATGGATTTCGTAATGGAGTCCAGCACCACCGCCCGGCGGTCGAGCCCGCTGCCCTCAGGGGTCAGGTTCGATTCTGGTCGCTCGATATTGGGAAAATCCGACCCAATGGAACTTTCATTTAATCCCGTACCACGCCCGCCGGAGGCGTCCCCGGTTTTGTAAAACCAGTCCAGCCCCATCCCCTCCTTATCGTCAAGTTCGAGATCCAGCACCTTGACCTCCAGCAGAACCTGAGCGCGGGGCTTGTCCAGTTTTTCGATGACATTCCGGATCTTTTCGATCGCTTCGTTGTCGGCCGATCTCAGGAGGAGGCGTTTGGATTCTGGCAACATCGCCATGAAGACGATATCGGAGCGGACGGAGTGATTTCGGTCGGATTGGAGAATTTCTCGCAGGACTGCCCGTTCCTTTTCTGACATTTCCTCCTCAGCATCAATCTCTTGTGGAAGGGGGACATCCGCTGTATCCGCTTCCCCATCATCGTCATCAGTATCATTATCGTCGTCATCACTATGATCATCGTCATCGGCTGTGTGGGATCCGCCGCCGGCTTCTTCCATCTCACGGTTATATTCCGCGAGAGTATCCATTCGGTCGAGGGCTCGTTCGATATCCCCGATCTCATCGCCCTCACCTTCATCCGGCGTTGCCCAGGCCACCCTGTCCGGGAAAAGCCGCTTCAAAGTCCTCCCGATATCTTCCCCATCGATATACTTCAGTCGCACAATGTCAACGATTTCTTCACGACCGGCATGCGCCCCGTCCGCGTATTCGTCGAGGGTCATGATGGTGATGACCCCGGTGTCCTCACGCTGCCGATACCACAGTTCGCTGGTGTTACATACGGACCGCACGGCTTCCAGCAGGGAGACGTTTTTGAGATAGATATCCACCTTCCGTTCCGCGGCTTTCGAACTGGCCACAACCTTCTGCCCGGATTGTCTGGAGAACAGTTTGGCAAGGTCGCGCAGTTTCATTTTCTTCACGTTCAACAATTCAATCGTACAATCCTCCGCCTCCTTTTTCTGTGGGGCCGGGGGATTGGCGATCAGAGTGCCTGAAAACACCATCTGCATCAGAACAAAGACCCAAATCAATTTTGTTGATTGCATAATTATCCTTTTTATCTCAAAATTTGTTTGTTTTCTGGGCGTTTATGAGGTGAAATTTCGACATGTTCGTTCCTTATACGGTTGATCTGAATGTAGATAGGCACCCTCTCCCGCTCGTTTTCACGGTTTTCCTTCTCCTCCAGCACCTGCACCACGTCGTCTTCCCGAACAAACACGATGTGATCGGATTGCGGCACATGGATGGCGGCCACCGTGTCCTTGCCTTTTATGGATAAGATGGCCCGCAGCTGTATGCCGGACGGGACGGTGGCGTCAGAATCTGATACCACCTCCATTGTCCCACTGTGGTAACTGAACGGATCGCCGTCTGGCCGTTCTTTGTCTTCCGAGTTGGCCGAAGACTGCGTCTCCTTCTCTGTTTTCGCCGATTCTCCGTCCGACATATTCCCGTTTGTTTTTTCACGGCTGTCGTTTCCATCGGCAGCAACATGCGTGATGAGCATGCAGCACAGGAATAACACCAGGTACGGCACAATCCGACCATATATTCGGCTTGTTGTATACTTTCTCTCGTGCTGCAAATACGTAACGGACATAGCATTTCTCCTGTTGGGTTCAAGTAGCACTTTTGGTTGCGGCCATCATGGCCATAAAGAATGCGAAATACACGAAACCGACGGTTCCGCCGACGACGACGAAGATGGCGGGTTCCACCATTTTGGCCAGCAGGTTCGTCCGGCGTTCCAGCTGGTCCTGACTGTCCCTGGCCACCTGCAGCAGAGCTTCATCCAGCTGCCCCGTCCGCTCGCCGACGCTGATCATTGGCAGAACAAGCGGACACAGTTGATCAAGATCCGTTTGCCGCACGGCGGATGAGACGCTCTGCCCGCGGCGCACAACCCGGTGCACCTGGCGGAACTGTTGTTTGTAATGACGATTTTTCACTGTCCGCATCAGAAGTTCAAAAGAAGCCGATATGCCGACGCCGCTTCCGAGCAAAGTGCCCAGTGTGCGGGTCCACATTGCGTTGTTGGCCGCTCGTGCCGCTTTGCCGATGAGCGGTATCTGCAGGATTGCCCTGTCGATGGCAATGCCGCCTTTCTCTGTGCGCCGGATGAGGACAAAGGCGACGACGAGCACGATGGGAGCGAGAAAAATGTATATCCCATAGGTGGTCATAAATTCACTGATGGCAATGAGCGCCCTGGAAATGGGGGGCAGTTGCGTGTTTGTATTGCGCGACTGGATGAATTTGAGCACTTTCGGAAACACCACGTGAACCATGTAGATAGCGACTCCGATGGCGCCGACGGTGACAACGGCGGGATAGGAGAAGGCCTGCAGGATTTCAGAACGGATTTCCCGGGATCTTTCCATCAAACGGGACGCTTCCTGCAACATTTCATCCAGCGTTCCGTTCGCCTCTCCCACGGCCATAAGTCCGAGTGTGGTTTCACCCACAAAAGGGGTCTCTTCTTTCATACTTTTGCTGAGCGGCATGCCGTTGCGCACACGCTGCGCAATCCCACCCATACGCTCAGCAAGGCGGGCTGGGGCCTCTTCCCGAAGGGCTTCGATGGCTTTAACGACAGGTATGCCGCCATGGAGCAGAGCGCCCAGCCGCCGCAGCATCGCTTCGATATGAATGCCGCGAATCAGGATGATTCCGGTCAACATTGCCCATACCGAATCACCGGAGCCAGACGCGCCCGCTGTCTTCTGTTCGGTCGGCTCCATCGAAAGTATCACACACCCGCGCTGTCGCAACATATCGGCCGCTTCCGATATGTTATCCGCCTCGACGACCCCTTCACGGCGTTGTCCGTCCTCCGATACCGTATACTCAAATGCAGGCATCAGTCAGTGACCCCCATGTAAGTGACACGATTGACTTCCTCCAGCGTGGTCTTCTTATCCAGAACCTTACGCACCCCATCCTCACGAAGTGTTGGTAGCTGACGGCGGTGGAACACTTCCTGTGCCAGCTCCTCTTCATTGGCTCCATCCATCAGCATCGTCCGTACGGCGCCGTCAATGGGGAACATTTCATACAGACCGATGCGGCCTGCATAGCCGGTATTACGGCAGTAGCTGCATCCTCCGGGTTCAGCTATTACCTGCATCTGATCCTCGTCCAGCCCCATACTGACCCTTTCTCGATCGGTCATCTTGCGGTATGAGACGCACTGGGGGCACGGCCGCCGCACGAGACGCTGGGCCACGATGAGCAGGACGGCCGAGCCGAGCAGGAAGGGGCTCACGCCCATATCCATCAGCCGGGTGGCGGCATTGGTCGATGAATTGGCGTGGACGGTCGATAATACCAGGTGGCCGGTCAGGGCCGATTTGATGGCAATGTCACTGCTTTCATCATCTCGGATCTCCCCCACCATCAACACGTCCGGATCATGTCGCAACGCGCTGCGCAGGGCGCTGCCGAACGTTACCAGTTCCCCGTCCGGATCCACCTGCACCTGATTGATGCCGCTGATCTGTATCTCGACCGGGTCCTCAATGCTCAGGATATGGCAGGTGCCATCTTCACGCAGATGCCTCAGCGAGGCGTAAAGGGTGGTCGTTTTCCCGCTTCCCGTAGGACCCGTCAGAAGGATCACACCCTGGGGATTATCCAGTGCCCTTCTGTACATCTTCAGGTGGGCATTGCTCATGCCGAGTCTGTCGATCTGTGCCAGTTCTTCTTCCTGCGTGCCGCTGCCCAGGAGCCGGAGGGTCAGTTTTTCACCGCGCACCGCAGGAAGGGTGGCCACCCGCATGTTGAGTTCCTCTCCCGCCACCTCCATTTGCATCTGTCCGTCCTGCGGAATCCGTTGTTCGGCGATGTCAAGCCCCGCGCGGACTTTTACGGCCGATATCAGTTCTTCTGCCACATCACGTTCCACCACCTGGTCCATCCGCAGCAACCCATCCGTGCGAAGACGCACACAGTAGTCGTCCTGGCGCGGGTCAAAATGTATGTCGGACGCACGATTCTGCAGGGCATGACTGATGATCTGCCGCAGCTGCCCGATTGCTCCATCGGTGTTTTCGCCGTCGGTTTCGGGGTAATAACGTCGTATCGCCGTCGCAACCGCACCGTCGTCAGATACCGATGCCTGACGCACGGTCAGCCCGCTTCGGGCTTCGACCCGGGAGATGGCGGCCGGGTCGAAATCGTCCCGTAACGCCACCCACAGGGTGTTATTTTCCAGTGCCACCGGCAGAATCCCCGCCCGCCGTGCAATGTTCGCCGGCACGGTGTCAAGGACATCCCGGGGCACGTCTATGCGTCGTATATCCACCTGCTGTGTTGTCATGGTGCCTCCCCGGCCGTCAAAAACAGGTGCAGATCGAATTCAAGGTGGAGTTCGGGGCGACGATCCACCGGTGAATCTTTCTTTGTTCCGTCCCTCGTTCTGGCTCCTTCTGTTTCGTTTCGTTTCGGCTCGGGCGTTTGGATGGAGAGAGAACTGAGACGGGACAAATGCGGGAAGTCGTTCAGGCGTGAAAGAAAGGCGTATATGCCATCGTATTCACCCTCCAGCAAGTAGTGATATCGTGCCACCATCAGCTTTTCCGCTGCCGTTTTTTTGGCAAGCCTTTTCCGGCTGAGGGCGTTCAGGTCACTCTCATACACCATCCGGTCAAATTCACCAACCACCTGTCCTTCATCCTCCTCGGAGGCAATGTTGTGCTTGGTGATAGTCCGTGCAAGTTTTTTTCGTTTTTTCTGCGTCGTCTTTTCCATCGATTCTATACGGAGTTTCGTCTCCTGAAGTTCGTCATCATCGTCCGGTTCCGGCACTCTGGCCGGTGCGCCGTCTGCTTTCGTTTCCTCATTCAGCTCCTCCACCTGCATTTGCAGCGGTTTCACCCTGTCGTTAATCACGAGATAGGCCATACCAATTGCGATGCCGAAACCCACGCAGATTCGCATAAATGTGGAAAGCCGGTCCCACGCGTGCGTTATCTGATCTTTCCATTCCCATAATGATCGCGACATCTGTCTGTCACCTCCGTGTGGGGACCAGGTGATAACTGAACTTGTGCTCATGTTCTCCCTCGGCCAGCGATACGGTTCCAGGTTCCACCCGATATTTTCTGGTCCGCATTGCAGAGTCGATGGAGTCGGTCAGCACGTTCACCCCGTGTCCCCGCATTGATCGTCCTTCCACCTCGATCCGGTCGCCCGTATGTGTGATCGAGCAGATGCGGGTGTAGGGCGGCATGTCCGAGGTTAACACTTTGAGAAGGGATAGAATCCCCGCCGGCAACGGTTTCGTCTCACGTAAAATGCGATCTGTCTTTTCCAGCATGCTGCGTTCCTCCGTCAGCTTTTCGTATCGGTTTTCCGCTTCTCTTCGTTTTTCCTTAAGCCGTGTCCATCTTTCCTTGTGCTCGTTGGCCTGCTGCAGGCGGTTCAAATGCTGGCTCCATACAAACCCCAGCAGTGCCGCAGAAATCAGCACAATCGCCGCACACCCCCACGTGCCGTACCGCCGCGGATCGACGGGCTCGGGGGGAAGATTGACAACGGCGGACCCGTGGTCGGTCCGTCCGGCGTCGGCGAGGACAACGTGTTTCAGCATTGCGGGCGCGAATTCTTCCATCGACTCCACGTGGAGTTCAATGTCCTCGCCAACGACTCGCTGTAACGTCTCGATCCGTTTGTCGGACAGAGGATGAGTGCTTACCACGTGGACCGGCGTATCCGGTCCGATTCGGAAGGCCCGCTGCGAGCGCGCAATCCGTTCTTCTTCCGCCTCCTCATCCATGGGGGCCGCACCGAACGCCAGCATTCCCAGAAAAAAGTCGCTGTCTTCTCCCGCCGGTACGGCCAGAAAGCCCGCATGCTGTCGGAGCACAACCAGCCGTTCGGTGGACGAAATGCGTGCATGGCGATTCAGTGCCACCAGTTCAAGCGGCGCCACTCCCTCGAAATCCAGTCCGTGACGGTCACAGTCCTCCGCATACTGTTCCAGCAACGGCTGTTCGTATCCGGCAATGGCCACCACGTCGGGATCCCCTCCCATGCGGTATTGGTCGGTCCGCACAGCACTGACCCGCAAAAGATGGGCATCCACGTCCAGCTGCGGAGCCGCTTCGTAGGTGATGGCGGTGTGGATCTCCTCCGATTCCGCATCCTCCGGCAGATCCATCTCCATCGTGTGCACATCGCCGTGGATCACCACGCGCAGCCGTGTCGCTTCCTGTTCGGCCGCCCACGAAAGCATTTCGTCGGGAAGCTGCCTGGCATTGGGATACTCATAATGTTCCCTCGTCTCGGGGTGCCATTCGCCATCGTGATATCGGTACACGACGGCGTACCATCGACGACCGGCATGCAGCGCGATTACCATCGGTTTGCGGCGCCTGAAAATCATTGGTCATTCATTCCTGTGGTTCAAGATGCAGAGTGATAAGGTTGTGACCGGGCTGCAGCTCCACCGTTTCCGCGTCCGAACCCGTGGTATACAGGATGCCAGCATTCTCGCCATCAAAACCTTCCGCGTCTTTCAGGGCATAGGCAAATATTTTGCACGGACCGGGCATCACGGTAAGCCCAAGATCATCGTCATCCACCTCACCTGTGATGCCGTCGCTATCGTCGTGTTTACGGTCGATGGAACCCATTTCAATGGACCTGTCCCCGGACGAATCGACCCCGCTCTGGAATATCCTGACACCAAAATGGGACGCGTAATGTCCGCTGAACGTTCCTGCATATTTCCATGTGACATCACCATCGCCCGTCGTGGCGTCCGTGCCGACGTTCCACTCGGGTTCTGAATTCCCCGTGTCACCGCCGTCGTCCGCACGGAAATAATGCTTCAAATCTGTGCTGACCGTGTAATCGTCCTCGCTGACGCCGGAATCTGCTGCCCAAACATCGTCTTTCCGTTGCTTCCAATTCCCGGCTTCTCCCTTTACCCTGCGCCACACTGCCGGCTGGCTGGAGTGGTCGCGGATCTTGACCTGAATTGTGACGTGCGTCTCGGGCAAAGCCGACTCCAGGTCAATCATCTGGATTTCTTCGTCCCATGATCCTCCTGACTCTTCATTGTTGGATCCGAGACTGCGAATACGTTTTATCTCTTTATCTTCCACCGATAAGTCTGATGCGTTATCCCAGCTGGAGCCATCGTCGGATACTTCCCAGCCGTTCCCGAAGCCGTCGTATAGCCTGTCGCCCGAGACAGCCAGATAAGGTCCGTTCCATCCGCAATACATCTCGACATCATTCAGTTCGCTGCTGAGCGCAGGTGCATCCGTCGGCCAGTCGCTCGGCCAGGAAAAGTCAGAGTCAGATTTGCTTTCCTTTCCATATTCCTCCAGTCCGTCTGGCGACCAGAGTTCGGAGAGCAACTCGCCCTCTTCGGGATCCGACGGCACCCGGGGGAGGCGTCCCATGTCGAGGATAAACCGCCCGGGCAGCACGCCGTCGCCGGCCACGGCCTTCTGGATAGTGCGCATCCGTTCCGCGGTCGTGTCGTAACGCTGGCGCATGTCGACCTCGCCGACGCTTGTGACGACGACGCCGGCCAGGCTGGCCAGCAGGGCCAGCACCACCACCAGCTCCACCAGTGTCATCCGGTGGTCTGTTCGCGTTATGGAGTCGTATACGTCGCTCATGTCATTGTCTCCACAACTGTTTTTTCAGATCGTAGGAATCCGGGTCGTCGGGATCATCGGGCAGTTCTCCGCTGTGCGACGGGAATACCAGCCATAACGTTTTGATTTCATCCTCTGTATCATTCAATTCAGGAATCACACGGTAATAATCCCCCGGCTGGCCATCGGAATCATCCTCGAACGGTGTGTATACCACCGGGATATCGGTGTCGTTGTCGTCCATCGGTTGTCCCGGATCGTCTGGTAAACCACCGGTAGCTGAATCGTCAACGGTTTCGGTACCTTCGGCCTGCAGATAGGGACCTCGCCAGCCTTTCCCCCGGTCGGGATCCCACTCGTCGGGGAACGTCCAACCGCGGCTATCATCGTATTCCGCGAGAATTTCAAGCCCGTACCGGGATATGAGGTTGTAATCGGACGTCTGCGGCACACAGTCGGCCTGGAACCGCTGAAAAGCCTTCTGGACATCGGCCATTTCTTTTTTGACGATCTTCTCAAGGGACTCTTCGCGTTGCACCCGGAACGAGGGCAACACGAGTGTTGCCAGGGCACCGAGCAGGCCGATCACGATCAGCAGCTCGATGAGCGTGAAAACCTGCACTGTTTGATAGTTTTTCATGAGTCATCGCCTTTCCGATGATCAGAACTTCTCAACCTGAGGAAAATGCGGTGGAACCAGAAAGTGGGCGCTGTAGTAGGCGAACGAAGTTTTTTTTCCAGGCATCACTTCCTTTCTTGTTTTGCCTGTACGTTTTGGGCACTGTCCCAGA
>JBKHGK010000033.1:0-10957 GCA_046539705.1 Candidatus Brocadiia bacterium
TTGACTGTTCTCATATCTGGCGCACTGACGACTCGTGAAATATACGGGTTAGCCGGGAGTTCAAAGCGTTTCGGGTGAAAAGCCGATTCCGGGCAAATGGACCTGCGCGTTCGGTTTTTACTGATCAAAGCTCACCGATCACCAATTACCGCCTGTCCTGGCATCAGGTCCGCTATGGCCTCCCGCAGTTTATCCTGGGACACCGGTTTGGACACCACCAGGTCCACTCCCTCCACCTTTTCCTCTGCCGCGTCCATCATATCACCAAAACCCGTCATCATTATCACCGGCGTCTCCGGCGCTTCCTTCTTTATTTCCCGGGCCAGCCGGTCACCATTCAGCTCTGGCATCGAACGGTCGGTGATCACAAGGTCGTAGTAACCATCCATGAACTCCGTCAGTCCCTTCTGGCCGTCCGGGGCCGTATTCACCTGATGATCGTCCATCCGGAGATACTCCTCCATCAGTTCGCGTTGTTGGGGCTCGTCCTCGGCCACCAGGACCTTCAGGTGCCCGGTATCGTGCTTGTTGCGTTGTGTGTCGTCCGCTTCAACCTGTTCTGTTGCGGGCAGGATAATCCGGACCGTGGTGCCTTCTCCCTTTTCGCTCTGAACCTCAATGTGCCCCTCGTGCCGTTTGACGATGCCCGAGACCGTGGACAGGCCGAGCCCGGCACCGGATTCTGTTTTTGTGGTAAAGAACGGGTCCAAGCAGCGCGCCTGCTCTTCTTCGGACATACCCTCACCGGTATCGCTGATCTCCAGCATAAGCTGGTCGCCCCGCTGTCGTGTTCGGAACGAGAGTGTACCTCCCCCGGGCATAGCATCCACGGCATTGAAAACCAGATTGGTCAGCATCTCGTGTAGTTCTGCCTCATTTCCCCGGACATCGGGGATATCGCCGAGATCCTTTTTCACTTCTACGTCCGCCCCTTCCGCCCGGGCCTGCTCTTCCCAGCGGGGCCGGGTCATGGCCACAGCTTCTTCGACGAGATTGTTCACATCCAGCGGGGCAAACCCCTCATTCTCGGATGGGCGATAGAACTTTCGCATTCGCTGGACCGTTTCGGCGGCATTATCGGCGGCTTTACGGACGTATTCCAGGTAGTCGGTGGCCTTTTCCCTGTGCTCCAGGTTCTCCGGCGACTGCAGCAGGAGGTCGGTGAAGCCGCGGATGGTGGAGAGGGCGTTGTTGAAATTGTGGGCGATCCCGCTGGCCATAGTGGTCAAAGCACGTCGGCGTTCCTGCTCCACAAGCTGCCTCTGTGTTTTTCTTAATTGCTCATAGGCCTGCCTCAATTCTTCCTCCGCTTGCTTCCGCTCGGTGATGTCCCTGGCGATGGAAAGAACCCGCTGTTCTCTGCCGATGTTGACCAGGTGACTGTTTACCTCCACCGGGATAGTCGAACCGTCTCTGGTCACATGATCCACATCAAAAACCACCTCTTTTTCGGCCATCAGTCGGGCTCTGATGTCGGGCAGTTGCTCCTCCCGGTAGTCCGCATCAATATCTGCTGGAACCATCTGTCTGAACTCTTCCCGGTCGTAGCCGAGCATATCACAGGCCACGTCGTTTACCTCCACAAAAGGCCCGAATGTACCATCCTCGGCTATTTCGTGAAGATACATCGCATCATTGGCATTGTTGAATATCTGGCGGTATTTTTCCTCGCTCTTCCGCAGTGATTCTTCAGCCATCTTGCGATTCGTTATGTCGGTAATGATGCCCTCCAGCACCACTTGCCCTTCGGCCTCCCGCTCCACTGCCTGACCGCGCTCCAGGACCCATTTCTCGTCACCGTTGTGCGGATGAATCCGATATTCGAGCTCGAAGGGCCTGTCGTTCTCAACTGCTTTCCGGATTTTCTCCCGCACATCCTCACGGTCGTCAGGGTGAATCAGGTTGCCATAGAGGGCACCCTGGTTTGCGGTCAGTTCACCGGGTGCATACCCGGTCAGTGCCTGGCAGCCGGAGCTGCAGTATTCCATCGGCCATCCTTCTTCATTCCGGCAGCGGTATGCCATTCCAGGAAGGTTTTCCACAAGGGTCCGGAAGCGCCGCTCGCTTTTTTTAAGGTCTCGTTCCTGTTTCAGTTTTTCCCAGGCAAACCCGAGATTCCGGGCCACTTCCTTCAGCAGGTTTATCTCGCTTTCGGCTGGATGGCGCACCTTTTCCAGTTGAACGTGAAGGAGTCCCATGAAATCATCATCCTGCTGCAGGGGCAACGTAACCGTTGCACATTCGGAGCTGGCGTCGCCGTAGTCGCAGTCCGAACAATCCTCGGCCGGCACCCTCACCTCCATCTCCCGCGACTTCAGGGTCGCCCGAGCACAGTCCGGGGCGTTGCCGTCGCCGTTTGCAGTTACGGCAAAGTCAATTGAAGGATGTTCGGGACCCGTCGCGGCGGTGGGAGAAATTTGACCGGTTGTCTCGTCGAGCAGGGCAATGCCGCAGTGCCGGTACCCTCTCGCCTCCGAGAGTGCCCTGCAGGCTTCGCGCATCAGCTCCTCCAGATCCTTCTCCTCCGCTATAAGCCGGTTGATGTTCCTGATGGCCCGCAGGAGGGAGTTAAGCCGTCGGATTCTCCGCTTTCTGCGTTTGCGCTCGGTGATGTCCATTCCGGACGAAATCACCCCGGAGCAATTACCGTCTTCGTCGGTCAATGGCTCATTGGACCAGAGGCAGTGACGACGCTCCCCGCTGCTGGTCATAATTTCGTTCTCAAACTGTTCTCTTTGCTCCGTCCGACCGGACATCAACCTGTGCCATTCTTCGCGCACCGAGGAACGGTCTTTCGCCGGCACGAATTCCTCGATCCAGTTTTTCCCCTCGACCTGGTCCCTGCTGTAACCCAGCAGCCGGGCTCCGGCCTCGTTGATCAGGCTGACCCTGCAGTCGGTGTCCAGCACCACGATAGCGCACTGGCTTGAGTCCAGATAGAGCTCGGCGCGGTCCCGCGCCTGGCGGAGCTCTTCCCATTTTGCCTCTCGGGACTGCAGGGTCCTGCACCAGTTATTGAATTCTACTTCTTCAGGGTCTTCCTCAAATATTTTGGCCGGAGGCACATAATAAATATTCTCGTAGTACCGGGTGCCTATTATTGCCACCGGATGCGTGCGCAGCACGTCGAGCAGGATATCCGCTTCGAAACGACGCCGGTCATACTGGTTCAGGACCACCGCCTGGCTCTTCGGGAGTAACGTATTGAGCTTTTCCTCGTATTCGATGAGTCGCTCACAACCGGGATGCTCCCCCAGAGCCCAGCTCATCTCTCCGGTCACTCGGAGGCTATCGTAGCCCTCATCAACTGCCTGCCGGGTTGCGTCCCCGAACAGCTCGATCATCCCGTCCGGATCGAAGTTCCCCCCTTTCACGTAGAATTCCCGGGCGGTGAGGACGTTCAACTGTCCGCTTTCCAGGAACGATTCCACCGCGATGTCCTCTTCTCGGAGGTAGTCCAGAATCTCCTCGGCGGTGTGGGCGTCGATGATATAGAGAACCTTCTGATTTCTCTCCAGCCCACGCCGGAGGTACCGGGAGAGGGTATGGCGGTGCTCCTCTTCCGTTTCATATATGCAGCAGGCATGATCCCCGACCCGAAGTTCGCTGACCTGTCCCGGCAGTTCATTCATAATCGTGTTCCCCAGAATAGACTGCGCGCAAAGATCCCGGCAATAACAACCTGGGACGATGTCATTTCTCAGGCTATACTTTTCCTAGCACAATGATCAAAGATCCCGATTAAACATCCATCGTTGCACATTATAGGATATACCACCACATGTGCAAGGGGGGTTTTGCGCCTCCGGGTATTGTCCGGGCTTTCCGGGCGGAGAGGCCCCAAGATGTTCGCCGGGAAGGGAAGTTGTCGGAGGGACTATTCGTCACCGCATCTGTGTGTCTCAGAACTGGTGAAACTCGTCCATCATTTGAGCGATTGCTTTTTGCAGTTCCTCTCGATCAACAGGTTTAGAAAGCACCATATCGACCTTGTCGGGAGTCTCCCCCGAGGCGGTCATCATATCTCCGAATCCTGTGAGCATGATGACCGGTGTCCCCGGTGCTTCCCCCTTCACCTGTCTGGCGAACTGTTCTCCATTCATTTCCGGCATAGAAGAATCAGTAATCACCAGGTCGTAGTAGCCATCCATAAACCTGGCCAGGCCCTCGCGCCCATTTGGAACCAGATCAATACGGTGCCCGCTGCCGCTCAGGTATTCGGATATCAGCTCCCTCTGTTCGTCCTCATCCTCCGCCACCAGTATTGTCAGGGATTGGTGAAAATCCGCGGCCTCCGGCTCTTCTTCCCGGCTCCCGGAAACGTCTCCGGCCACCGGCAGAACAATTCTGAAAGTCGTGCCTTCCCCTTCTTCACTGTCCACGCTTATCCGGCCATTATGGCGTTCTACAACACCCTGAACCGTGGACAGACCAAGCCCTGACCCCCCGGTATCCTGCTTGGTCGTATAGAAAGGATCAAAACAATGGAGCCGGACTTGCTCCGGCATCCCATCTCCGCTATCCCGCATTTGCAGCACCACCGCGCCGTCCTCCTCCCGGGTCTTAAAAGAGAGGATTCCCCCTTCGGGCATGGCATCCACAGCGTTGAAAATGAGGTTCGTCAACATTTCGTGCAGCTCCGCCTGATCCCCCTGTACCGGTGGTATATCTCCCAGATCTTTCTCCACCTCAATCTCTCCTCCTTCCGCCCTTGCCTGATTTTTCCAGCGAGGTTCGGTCATGGAGACAGTTTCCTCGATTACTCCATTCAGCGTCACCGGTTCATACTCTTTATCCTCGGAAGGGCGGTAGAACTTCCTCATTCTGCGGACGGTCCCGGCGGCGTCACTGGCCGCCTGGCTGACATGTTGCAGGTACCGGGTCACCGTATCACTGTCCTCGATTTTCTCCTCCGATTGCAGCAGCATATCGGTAAATCCCTTGATGGTTGAAAGGGCGTTATTGAAATCATGCGCTATACCGCTGGCCATCTGAGTAAGTGCCTGTCGGCGTTCCTGGTCAACGACCTGCTGCTGAGTGTCCTGGAGCTCTTCCAGCGTTTCGTGAAGTTCCCGGTTGCTTATCTGAAGCTTCTGCTCCATCCGTTTGCGCATGAGCGCTTCACCGATATGCGCCGCTATCCCTTCCAGCAGTTCAATTGTTTCGAGAGTGAAGCGGTCTTCGCGTCTGTCGTTGAACTGGACCAGCCCGACAATCCCGTGCTGGGTCCTGATTGGCACCAGCGCGACGGACTCATACCCCTGATGAACGCATTTGTTGCGCGGGTTCAGCCTGGGATCCTGCTCGGAGGGGATATCCAGCAGCTGGGATGAATCATTGGTCCAGAAGCTTCCGCCCCGGCTAACATGCGGATTATCCGGGTCTGTTTTTCCGGAAATGACCATACCACAGGTACATTCCAGGCGGATATTGCCGTCCTGATCCCGGCATATATCTCCATCCTGGTTCCGTCCGATTAATGAGTTTTCCTCAGAGATGAAATCGTCCGAAAATCCTTTCTGAGCAAAATACGGGAAATCCTCGCCATCTTGAAGACGGATACCGATTGCGTCAAGGTCGGTATATTCCTTCAATGCCGAGAGAACCTTCTGAATGGCATCTTCAAGTTCGCCCGGTTCATTGAGTATCCGCAGGATTTTCAGCCTCATCTGTCGATATTCTTCGGCCTGTTTGCGGTCGGTGATATTGGTATGCGCAACCACAACCCGATTGAATTTCTCACCCGGATTTTTTATGGGGGTAACGGAACCGATAAACCACCGTTTTTCATCCGGGGAATGGCATGGGTATTCACATTCATACGAATCCCTTTCCCCCTTCAAGACTTCTCTTATTCCTCTGGCAAACGCCAGCGCAGTTTCCCGGTCTTCTCCCCGAGCGGATTCACATACCACCAAATAATTGTTTCCCGCATCGCTTCTGGCGGGGTCGGCCCCGTTGTCTTTCCCGAATTCACGCCACGAATTGTTGACGGATACGATGTTGCCTTCACTGTCCAGCACGCAGATATTGGCATCAAGGGAATCGAGGGTGGACTGCGCCATTTTCCGGGATTCGGCAATCTCCTGCTCCGCCCGTTTACGTTCAACAAGAAGGCCAATGGTATTAGCCGAAGTTTGCAGGCGTTTTTTGGCCATTTCAATAATGTAGGGAGGTCGAGTTCTGTAATCCCGGGCAGTGCGCCGGAGCTCCTCATATCTCACTTTATAAGTCCGGGCCAGCTCTTTTAACGTGTCCGGGTCCTCTGGTGGGTCGCCGTAAGCGAAATTTATTGCCCCGATCACTTCTTCGCTGGCATGGATGGGTATTCCATAGAGCTTTAAGCCGCCGGGACACTCCACATCGACGGGTTCGTCCCGGATCATGGCTTCTTTGGCGCATTCATTCCAGCAGCATTCGTGGCAGAGCCAGCCGCCGGAAGCGAGCGCCTCAGCGTTATCCGGAGTGTCGCAAAGTCTGCGCGAGGCACGGTCCAGCAACCGGCACCAGCCGGAGGAAAATATCCCATACGCGTAGTCTCCATTGGCCTCGTAGACCGCCGTGGATGTGCCCAGCAGGTCCAGGTAATCGGACGTAATGTCGGCAAGCATGTCACGGCCGACGGAGTTAAGGATAAGGCCATCATGGTTGAGCTCCGTCAGGTCACCATAACCATGATCATCGTGCTGTGTTTCTGTGGACGAGCGGAACGGTTTGGTCAGCATCCATTCGATCTTCTTAAGGTCTTCCTCCATCTTTTTGCGTTTGGAGACGTCCCGCAGGGAGACCAGCCTCATATCTTTCCCGTCCCACTCGACCGTTCCAACCCGCAGTTCGACAGTCGCTATATCCCCGTCTTTGCGCGGGATATTCACTTCCGTCATTTCGCCGCCGACTGACGGACTGCCGAAATCCATCCCGATCAGTTCATCCTCACTGCGGCCAAAGAGCCTGCACGCGGCGGGATTGGCGAAATGAACTGTTCCCTCGTCATTGAGGATAACAACGCCGTCGGCGAGGTGCTGAACTATTTCCTCCCTGTTTTCCTCCGCCTGCTTGAGTTCGGTGATGTCGCTTATCGCCAGGCGGGAGGCTGGAGCGCCATCGTCCGTTTCAGCGAGCGTTGCCGTCAGATGCGCCCAGAAATGTGCGCCGTCCGGTTTGGCCAGACGCAGGTCGAATTCCTGTGTTTCGTCCGTTTCAAAGAGCTTCTTGCGGTGGAGGTAGTAGACGTCCTGGTCTTCTTTGAGAATAAAACGGCAGATCGGCTGGTTGACCAGTGCGCCCCGGGCCGTATCCAGCAGCTCGGCGGCAGTGCGGTTGGCCTCCAGGAACAGACCTTTTTCACTGATGGTGGCATAGCCCACCGGGGCCAGATCATAGAGATCGCGGTAGCGCGCCCGCGAGTCCTTGATTTCCTCCTGGGCCGCCCGAAGATCCTCGTTCTGCAGCTCCAGTTCGATCTGATGCACCCGCAGTTCGTGGAGCATTTCCCGGATTTCCTCCGGGGATAGCCCCGAGATGTCGTCGGCGGGCTGGTTGGCCCGTTCCCGGGCAAGCGCTTCGGCTCTCTGCCGTAAATCCTGGTCTGAACCGGCCGAGGTGTCCGCAGCATCTCTGGATCGGCTATCTGTCATGGGTTATCTCCCCTTTCTCATCGGGCAAAGTCCCCTCTGTTCCGGGATCCGTCTGCTCACCGTCCCGGTGCCCGCCGGCATCCAGCAGGGCACAGGTGATACGGACCACGGTACCGTCGGCATCGTGCAGCGGTTCGGCCATCAGGTCATATACAACCGGATTGTCTGAAATGGTGATCCGGACCTCTTGCCGCGTTCCTTTTCCGCTTTCCAGCACCTCTTGCTTGATCTCGGTCAGTGCAGCGGCCTCCTTTTCGGGCAGGAGGTCGGCGTCGGTTCTGCCGATGATATGTTCCTCTGTACAGTCAAAGACCGGGTTTTGAATCCAGGTATAGCGGAGATCAGCGTCCTGATTGGAAACACAGATGCAAGCAGCGTTGAGGGCCACCCGCAGCCGTTCCTCGTTCAACCTCAATTCCTCGTGAATCTTTCGTTTTTCCGTGATATCCACAAAGGTGAGCACCGCGCCCTCGATAACGTTATCGGTGGTGCGGTAAGGTTGGATGCGCATGTTGTACCACCGGCCCTCGGCGGTCTGGACCTCGTGCTCCTTGGGGACCAGGGTATCGAGCACGGCCTGCGTGTCTTCTTTGAGGCTGTTGTAGCCGGTCAGTTTGTTGACGATATGGGACACCGGCCTGTCGATATCGCTCTCGATCAGGTTGATTATGTCAGTAGCGCCCGGTGTGAAACGCATGATACGCAGCTGGTGGTCCACAAAGACCGTGGCGATACCGGTGCCGGCCAGCAGGTTGTTCATATCGTCGTTGGCCTGTTTCAGGTCGGCCACTTTGGCCTCAAGCTCGGCGTTGACCGTGGACAGTTCCTCGTTCACCGATTGCAGTTCCTCCTTGGAGGTTTCCAGTTCCTCGTTGGTGGACTGCAACTCTTCGTTCATCGACTGCATCTCTTCGTTGGAGGATCTCAACTCTTCATTTGAGGTCTCCAGTTCTTCAGTGGTGGCCTGGAGATACTCCTCCTTGGCCCGCAGTTTCCGTTCTAATTCGGCGATCCGGGTATCGGCAGAGTCCGAGGTTTCCGAGGTGTCCGTCGTGTCTGACCTGTCCGAGGTATCCGACGGCACCGGTTCCAGAACAACCAAATACAGGGGGGACTCGGTTGAATTCGAGTCAGCGATGTTTACCGGCCGGACAGTCAGGTTGAGGGTGCTGGAGTCGCCATTGCTTTTGACCCGCAGCCCCGGGTGTCGGACGGTTTCCCCGGTTTTCGCGACTCTGCGCAGGGCCACAGTCAGGTCCTGGTGCAGGCCTTCCCGTGCCATTTTCAAAATATTATCGGTTCCATTCTCCCCCGGAGCAGGTTCCAGGTACCGGCCGGTGCGGCCGTGCAGGTAGAGGATATCGCCGTTGCCGCTGACCAGAGCCCCTGCATGGTCGATCTCCTGCAGGAGGGTCTGTTCGGTCAGCTTTCGCAGCGGCAGTTTGTCGCTGTGGGCCTCCTTCTTTTCGGCGGAGGGCGGGGATCCTGCACTCGGAGTCGTCATGGTCGGGAGAAACTGTTCCAGTCCCGGGCGCTGGGCGTGCAGGTCTTTCTTTCGCCGAAACAGCTTGAACTTGCGGTCCACCGGTGCAAAGAGCCCTTTGAACTCAGCCACGGTTTCGGAGGTTCCCAGGAAGAGATAACCACCGGGATTCAGGGCATAGTGGAACATCGGGATGAGCTTTTTCTGTAGTTCTCCGTCCAGGTAGATAAGCAGATTGCGGCAGCTGATCAGGTCCAGTTTGGAGAAGGGCGGATCATTGATGATGTTTTGCTCGGAAAAGACCAGCATGTTGCGTATGTCCTCGTGAATGCGAAGGCTGCTGTTTCCCGGCTCGGGCGAGAAGAAGCGCTCCAGCCGTTCGGGCGTAATGTCGTCGGCAATGGAGGCCGGATAGACGCCGGCACGGGCTGTGGCCAGGGCGTGGCTGTCGATATCCGTGGCAAAGATCTGCACCTTGAAATGTTTCTCCAGCTCCTCCTGTTGCTCGGCCAGCAGGATGGCAAGGGAATAGGCTTCTTCGCCGGTGGAACACCCCGGCACCCAGATCCGGACCTCCGAATCTGTGCTCTTGGCGGCAAAGAGTTCGGGGAGGACCTGCTCCTGCAGGGCGCTGAAGGCTTCGGGGTCGCGGAAGAAACTGGTCACGCCGATCAGCATATCGCGAAACAGCGCATCCACCTCCTCGGGGGTCTGCTGGATGAACTGGACGTAATTGTCCATGCTTTTGATCTGCTGTACGGCCATGCGTCGTTCGGTTCGGCGCTGGATGGTGGAGGGCTTGTACTGGGAGAAGTCGTAGCCGGTCCGGGAGCGCAGCAGGATAAATATTTTTTTCAGCGCGTTTTCGGATCTGGGGAACTGGCGCACCGGCTGAGGAGCCCTGCCGAAGGCATGTTCGACATAGGCGATGAGTTGGGCTGGCATCTCGGCGGGGGGCAGCTCGTAATCCACCAGGCCTGTGGCGATGGCGCTGCGCGGCATGCCGTCGTATTCAGTGGAGTCCGGCTTCTGGGCCATAACCATCCCGCCCTCGCCTTTGATAGTCCGCGTCCCCAGTGTGCCGTCACTTCCGGTGCCCGAAAGCACCACGCCAATGGCACGCTCATGCTGATCCTGGGCCAGGGACCGGAAAAAGAAGTCAATGGGCAGGCGCCGGCCGTGAGGGGCCGACGGTTCAAGAAGTTGCAGCGTGCCATTTAAAAACGCCATGTCGCGGCCGGGCGGAATGATATAGACGCAGTTGGGCTGCACCTCCATGCCGTCCTCGACCTTAAAGACCCGCATATCCGTGTAGCGCCGGATCAGGTCAGTCAGGCTGCTCTCGTGATCCGGGGCCAGGTGCTGAACCAGCACAAAGGCCATGCCGGGGGGGGACTCTGAGGGCATGCCGGAGAAGAAGGCCTCGAACGCCGCCAGCCCCCCGGCCGAAGCCCCGATGCCCACAACAGGGAATTCGTCGGCCGTGTTGTTCTTGTCTTTTCTCTCCTCTGTCATGTCAAGTTTTTCCCCGAAGGAAACATCGTCCGCAAATCTTACGACGAACGTGGTTGACTGAATACTTACAAATTGTGAGTCAAGAGCCCACCTCAACACCGAGCGCCAAAAAAACGCAAAACCACGGATAAACACCTGAATCCGTTCAGTTGTCCTCTCGTTCTATCCTCAGCCCGCCGGTCTCGATCTCGAACGGAACGATATCTCTGCTGTGGTTGCATCCCCGCATTTTGAGGACAGTAAGCAGCTTGCCCACCTTTTTCTCCCGTTCGACATACTGAAGCAGAATAACGCCGTCAACGATCGAGCTGAGCCGCATGAC
>JBKHGK010000034.1:0-10912 GCA_046539705.1 Candidatus Brocadiia bacterium
TCACCAGGATAGAGAAAGGGAGGTCGATCAGAAGAGATCGAAGAGCCGTATGATGTCATTTCTGATCGCAAACACCACCAGTGCCAGCAGAAGGATCATACCGATTGTCTGGCTTATTGCCCTGGCCCGCATGCTCACCGGTTTCCCCTTCAGTTTGCCGATCCCTTCAAAAAGCAGGTGACCTCCATCCAGAACCGGGATGGGCAGTATGTTGAGGAAGGCAAGCGCTCCACTTATCACGGCCATCAGGTAGAAAAGTTTACCCAGCCCCTGCTGGGCGGCTCTGTAGGAACTGTAGGCTATCAGGACGACACCTCCCACGTTTTTGGGGCTCACCTCCCGGCTGGCAAAGCCCCGGATGGTCAGCAGGATGTCCACTATCGAGGCATAAGTTTTGTAAAAACCCTGCGACACGGCTTTGGTGATGGGAAGCTGTCTTATTGTCTGCCTGGGACGGTCGAGTATAACGCCCAGATGTCCCCGGCCGTCCCTCAGGTTGCGCTCCGGAACAACGGTGGCGGACATTTTTTCTCCATCGCGGACCCAGGTTATCTGTCTTTTGTCCTTTCCGCCGGAGGCATTGGCTTCCAGTACACCCTCCCAGTCCGGCGTCACCGTTCCATCGATCTCCGTGATTCGGTCCCCCGGTCGCATTCCGGCCTCCCAGGCCGGGCCTTCTTTCATCACCCACTGAAGTTCATTGGACTGATCGCATTCCATACTGAAGATAAAATCGTCGAGCACATCCCGATTGGGGATGTCAGTGCGGACGGACCGCCCCCCCTCGTCATCCTCCACCTCAATCTCCACCTCTCCGTAGTTGTTTTCAATGAGCTCCTCGGCCTCTATAAGGCTGCGAACAGGTTCCCCGTTCACCGCCCGGATCGTATCCCCGGTTCTCAACCCGATGCGTTGAGCCATTCCATCACCCTGCAGGGCTTCAATTGTTCTGCCCACTCCGGAGATGCCAAGTTTCGGCTCCGGGGTGGGTTCGGTGGTTATGTCGAACGTCAGCCTCTCCCCCTTGCGTTCGACCACCACTTCAACCTCATCGGACGATTTGTTGCGCAGTGCCCTCTGTACATCTTCCGCCCGCTCGACCTCCCGGCCGTCTATGGCCACGATTCGGTCGCCCACCTGGACGCCGGCCCGGCTTGCCGGCCCCTCAGGAATTTCTTTATCAGTGCTGATTAATCCGCTCACGATCGGTTGGTATGGAGGTCTGAAACCGATGCGTCTTATCCCGGTGCGCTCGTGATATTCCGGGGTGATCTCAAACTCCAGGGTTTCATCGCCTCTCTCGACGGTAAACGGCACTGTTTCAAGTCCCTTCAGTGCGACCTGTCGGGTAACGTCCTGAAAATCCGGATCTTTCACTCCATTCACTCTCGTGATCACATCTCCGCGGCGCATCCCGGCTTCCCAGGCAGGCATAGATTTTTCGAGTTCACCGATCTCCGCCACCGTAAAAGGCACTCCGATAGCAAATGCTATCATAAACCCCACAGCAGCCAGGATTATATTCATGGTCACCCCGGCCACGAAGACGAGCGAGCGCTGTCCCGGTGTCTTGGACCAGAGTTCATCCGGTTCTCCCGTCGCCTCGTCGGGCGATTCCCCGGCCAGCTTCACATATCCCCCGAGGGGAATGAGCGAGATCTTATACTCCGTATCCCCGCGTCGGAACGAAAACAGCTTCTTCCAGAAGCCGATTGAAAAGACCTCCACCCGCACTCCCACAGCTCTCGCCGCCAGGAAGTGTCCGAGCTCATGCACCAGAATCAGCATTCCTACCGCAACCGCGGCGAGTATGACACTCAACAGTGAACCAAACATTTCTGCGCCTCCTTGCGTGCCCATTGATCAGCAGTGGAAAGTTCGTCGACATCAGGGTTTTTAACAATATCATGTTCACTCAGAACGTTGCGTACCAGCGGAACGATGTCGGTGAAGTCAAGCTCGCCGTCAAGGAAAGCGTCAACGGCTATTTCGTTGGCCGCATTGAACACCGCTCCGCTCGTTCCTCCCTCTCGTGCCACCTCATAGCCAAGTTCCAGGGCCGCCCGTTCCTCCGCGTCCGGTGTCATCAGTTCCAGTTCGCACAGCCGCCCAAACTCAATACCGTCCCCGCAGCATTCCACTCGTTCGGGGTAGGTAAGCGCGTACTGGATGGGCAGGCGCATATCCGGACTGCCCATCTGGGCCATCACAGAACCGTCAACAAATTCCACCATTGAATGAATGATGGACTGGGGGTGGATTAATACCTCAATCCGTTCCACCGGCACGTCAAACAGCCATCGGGTTTCTATAACCTCAAGGGCTTTATTCATCATTGTGGCACTATCGATCGTTATTTTTTTGCCCATCTGCCAGTTCGGATGGCACAGGGCATCATCCGGCGTCACCTCGCGCCTTTCCTCCCGGCTCATGCCGTGGAAAGGCCCCCCGCTGGCCGTAAGGATGATCCTTTCTATCTCCGCGGCTTCCCCGGCTCCCATGGCCTGGAAGATCGCGCTCTGTTCGCTATCAACCGGAACAATGTCCGCTCCGCTTTGCCGCATGGCTGTTTGCACGACGTTCCCGCCCACCACCAGTGTCTCTTTGTTGGCCAGGGCGAGCGTATGCCCCAATTCCACCGCCCGCAGAGAGGGCCGAAAACCGGCCCATCCGGTGATACCTCCCACCACGATATCCGCATCGACCTCCTCCACCAGCCGGACCGCGGCATCGGCACCGTCATACACCTCCGCATCGACCGTAATCGCTTCCCGCAGCCGATCAACGTAACGCGACTGAGCCAGCGCAATCGCCTCCGGCCTGTATTTGTTCGTCTGCTCCGCCAGTGTCTCCCATCCGGCACCGGCACTGAGCCCGGCCACCGAAAACCGATCCGGCAGGTTTTCGATTACCGACAACGTATTTGTGCCTATAGAGCCCGTACTGCCCAGCAGAACAACTCTCTGTGCTGCATCCGGCATGGTGTAATATCCTCTGTAACTCGGTTACAAATTTTCGATTTCACTCAACAACGCGGCGGCCAGTCTGGATGCCGGTTCTCGGGCAATTTTCTGGCCGTTTCTGAACACGTATCCACAATCCTTTCCACCGGCCACACCCAGATCCGCCTCGGCGGCCTCTCCGGGCCCGTTCACAACGCATCCCATAACCGCCACGGTGACATCCTTTTCGCAGCCGCGGAGTTCTTCCTGTACCTCGTCCACCAGACTCCGCAGGTCAATGTTACAGCGACCGCAGGTGGGGCAGGAGACGATTCTTGGACCTTGCTTCGGTCGCAGTCCGAGCGCATGGAGAATTTGCAGCGCGCCATCAACTTCCTCGTGGGGTGGTCCGGTCATGCTGACCCTGATGGTGTCTCCTATACCTTCCGCCAGCAGTGTGCCGATCCCCACGGCGCTTCTTACCAGGCTCTCATTCGGGGGCCCCGCCGCGGTCACTCCCACGTGAAACGGGTAATCGCAACGGTTCGCCGCCATGCGGTATGCCCGCAGGGTGGTCGGCACATCACTGGCCTTCAGGCTCACCACCAGGTGGGGACAACCCGCTTTTTCGGCCTCCTCACAACATCGTAGCGCCTGTTCCACCATGAGACGGGCCATATCGTCGCCGGCCTCCAACTCTTCAACCTCAAGACCTTTCCGGGCGCGGACGCTCCCGGAATTGATCCCGATCCGCACTTTGGTACCCCTGCGCCCGGCCTCAGCGTACACCTCCGTCAGTCGGCCCAGATCGGAGATAGTCGGAGGATTCACTCTCACGCCATCGGCACCGGCCTCAAGCGCGAGCAAGGCGAGGGAGGGATCGAAATGTATATCCGCAATCACCGGCAACGCAGACTTCTCCGCCACCTCTCCGAACGGCTCGATTGCCCGCCGTGTGGGAACCGCGCAACGAATGATCTGGCATCCCCTCTCCGCCAGCTCCCCGATCTGGGCGAGGGTCCCATCAACGTTTCTCGTATGAGTTTTGGTCATAGACTGCACACTGATGGGCGCACCGCCACCGATCTGCACATCCCCCACAGAGACGGACCGCGTCCGACGCCGTTCGGAAATAGGTTCAGAACACTCTGACATGGGTTACATGAAGAAAAGTTCAGGGGATAAATTCCATTTTATTATACAGGGAACCCTCCTCCCACAAAAGAAAGCCCGCAGCATTGCAACTCATCGGTTAACCCGCATATTTCATGAATTCCGACGTGATATTAGTAGAAACCATGTCTGAATCAGGGCTTACTACGTATTGTGTCCTGATGATTTGTACACTTCCGTTTTTACTGATCACAGCTTACCGATCACTGATTACCCGCTTGTTTTGGGACCAGTCCCGGTCTTCCCTATGACGAAAGAGGCTTCTGCCTCTATATGCTTTTTCAGACTTCATTTGGGGTATCCCGCGGCCGCGGGACACCCGCCTTTGACTGTTCTCATATCTGGCGCACTGACGACTCGTGAAATATCCAGGGTTAAACGTAAAACGCCGCCGCATCCCTCAGCGCGACGGCGTTTCATGATTGACGTCGTTTTTAGTGCTCGTTAAAACCCGGCGTCAGAAGGTGTTGTCACATTCTCAGCACGGGGCCCCTTGGGGCTCTCACCGATTTCGAACTCCACCTCATCGCCCTCGGAAAGGCTTTTGAAACCCTCTTCCTCTATGGCGCTGTAGTGCACAAAAACATCTTCATCACCGTCCTCAGGCTCGATGAAACCGAAGCCCTTCGCATCGCTAAACCACTTCACTGTACCTCTAACCATCGTGCGTTCCTCTGAAAAAGTACGTCGTTT
Source organism: Candidatus Brocadiia bacterium (assembly GCA_046539705.1). Lineage (GTDB taxonomy): Bacteria > Planctomycetota > Brocadiia > SM23-32 > SM23-32 > CAZXYF01. Next base: position 4,809 of record JBKHGK010000034.1, read on the forward strand.
GACTATACTGAACCGGAGGCCTCATAAGCTGTCCTTTGACAGCATGAACATCCGGCTCAATGGCAGATGACGGCGCCGGAGAAAGCAATATGCTCATCTGCACATACTGCCCGTCCCGGCAAAAGCCCTGTACCCGTTTTCCGCATTCGGCTACTGTCCGGATGAGGGAACCGGAAACCATACCCGAAATTGGAACCCCGCGTACAGGGAAAGAGCAGATTACAAATCTGTTCTCGACTTTTCCAGCACGGCCAGGGAGCAGATAGAACTGAATCCACTTTCCTCGCCAGCGCAACGTCGCCTGTACGGTAGCGTTTTTTCCCATCCGACGCAAGCCAATTATTTTTTCCCTCCTGGTATATGACATTTTGGTCCTCATCAGCGTTCACTCCAGCACCGTGCTGGGACCGCCCACACACATCACATATCACGTTCTCCGGCCTCATCCAGGCTTGTGACTTCATCCCATATCCCATCAAGACAATCGGCCAGTATTGGGGCTGCGTGGCTCCCCCCGTGTCCCGCGGTACGTTCGCTGACCACCACAAAGGCGATCCGTGGATTCTCATAGGGCGCAAAACCTGCGAACCACGCGTTGTTGGGCTGTCCCGAACCCATTTCTGCGGTGCCGGTTTTGCCGGCGGCATCGAACCGTTCCAGCCCGGCCTCCCGCGCCGTCCCCCCCCTCTCACTCACTGCTTTATGCATCCCCCGGCGGACCGCATCGAGCACTTCGGAGCTGACCGGTATTGTCTCTTCATCGGGCTCAATAGCCCGCAGGGTGTCACCGGACCTGTCGGCGATATGGGAGACGAAGTGAGGGGTCAAAAGCTTTCCCTCATTGGCGATGGCGACCATAGCACGGCCGACCTGCAGCGGGGTACACAGCAGAGATCCCTGCCCTATGCCAAGATTTAATCGACCGAACAGCGAACGGGGCGTGACCACCTGGCCGGTTCTTTCGAAGGGGAAGTCCACATCGGTCGGGTGGCCGAGACCGAATTTGTAGGCCCATTTCAGCAGTTTATCCGCCGACAGCCGGGAGGCCAGCTGGAAAAAATAGACGTTACAGCTGTACTGGATGGCCTCCACAAGGTCGGTGCGCCCATGATAGCCGGTACAGTGGAACCAGCGGCCGGAGAAACGGGTTCTGCCCTCGCAGTTGAAAGTCGTTCCCGCGGTGACTGTCCCCTCACTCAGTCCGGCGATGGCGCTGATCAATTTAAAAACCGATCCGGGGGGAAGAGCGGATTGGACGGGCCGGAAGAGGAGTGGACTCCGCTCCTTACTTCTGAGTTTCCCGAAGTCATGCCGATACGTTTTTCGGGTATAGGACGGGTATGTTGCCGCCGCAAGAATCCCTGCCGTCCGCACATCCAGGAGCAGGAGTGCTCCGCTCTGGAAATCGTTTTCATCGTCCTCCGCAGCCTCATGCAGTGCGCGTTCCGCGGCCTCCTGGAAATCGGCGCGAACAGTTAAATAAAGATCCCGGCCGGGTTCCGGATCAGACGTTCTTGCCTTCCTCTCAACCTGCAGCGGACGGAAAACCAGTCGATGCGTCACGTAGCCACGTTCCCCCCTCAACTGTTCTTCGTACTCTTTCTCGAGCCCGGAAACACCCGCGCTATCCTCCATCCGGTAGCGGCGCCCGATTCTGGAGACCGGCATATCCGGCAGATATGCTGTATCCTCCTCCATGAAAGAGTCCCATTGCTTCGCGGTGATCCGCGAGAGACGTCCCACAATATGAGGTGCGATATCCTCCGGATATTCCCGGCGACGTCCTTCTTTGATTTTGATTCCCTCAAAACGATCCGGATTGGCACGGACCATCAGAGCAACCTCGATATCGACGTCGCTGATCAGCGTATGATATTGATTTTGTTCAAGTATCCGCAGATCGGCTCTTCCGGTATTCTCGTTGATCCGTTCCCATATCCGCCGGACTCTTTTCCGGATTGTATCTGCTCTATCCCGCAGCTTCTCCCGGGATTTGCCCGTCAGTTCGGCAACCGACCCCACCCACTCCGAGTTCCCCAGGCTGTCGTAGTGAACAGCAAGATCAAAAGAGGGAACATCACGGGCAAGGATTCGTCCGTCCGCACTGTGGATCGACCCTCGGGCCGTATCCAGTATGGCATCGTCAGAGCTATTTGTCCGGTACTCGCCCCGGGATTCCTCATACCACAGAAGCTGCACCTGAGCCAGACGCGCGAGAAGTATCAGACCGGAGAGGGCGAAAACACCGAAGACGGCAAGTGCCCTGCGTTTTGTCTGCATACGTGACTCACCGGGAATATGGATTATTTTGGAGGCTGAAAATTATGGGGTTCCGCGAACGAATGCAGACTGTGCACACCTCCCTCATGCTGTGCACTCAGACTTCTGGTTTCGAACCTCAGCTCCCCCGAATACAGCTTCTCATGGAGCGCGGTAATCGTCCGACTTCCCATGTCCTGAAAGGTATGTTTGACCCCTTGAATCAGGTATGGGACATAATCGACAACCGATCCTTTATCCACAACGGTTCCGCTCACCCCCTGGGCAACCTTCACATCATTCTGCTGTTCGGTGAAATATCGTTTTTCTCCTCCCCTTTTCATCGCTTCGGGGGAGGCCATACCACGATATCGTTTCAGCCGGACCCCACCTTCATAGAAATAATCTCCCGGAGCTTCATCGGTCCCCGCGAGCATCGACCCCATCATTGCCACCGAGCCGCCGATGGCCAGGGCCCGCGCTATGTGGCCGATATCCCGTATGCCTCCGTCGGCCATTACCGGCACATCATGTTCTCTTGCGTAGCGGGCGGTCTCGTAGACGGCACTCGCCTGAGAGCGTCCCACGGCCACTGTTTCCTGTGTGATACATATCGAGCCACTTCCCATGCCAATCCGAAGCCCATCCGCACCGGCCTCAATGAGGCCCGCACTCTGTTCCACGGTGACGGCATTTCCGCCGATAACCTGAAGATCCGGGAACCGATCCTTCGCCCATCGGATCATATCGAGCTCAAATGCGGAGTAACCCTGCGCGCTGTCAAAAACCACCACATCCACTCCCGCGTCCACGAGCGCCTCCAGACGCCTGCGGTCCTCTTCCCGGGTCCCAACTGCCGCTCCCACGAGCAGCTGCTTGGACGGATCTTTACTGGCCAGGGGAAAGTCCTGATTTTTCCTCAGATCAGTACGGCTCATGAGGGAGACCAGCCGACCTTCATCATCGACAATCGGCAACTTTCCCCTTTTGCTCCGCTTCAGAATCTCATTTCCCTCCTCCAGGGTAATATCCTCGGGGGCCGTGACCAGATCCGTTGTCATGACCTCTTTGAGCGGCAGACTGCGGTCAGGTTCGAAATCAATATCCGTGCGGGTCACAATGCCGAGCAGTCTGCTCCCCACCTTCCCGTCCTCAGTCACCGGCACACCGCTGAAACCATGTTCTTCTTTTATCCTATCCACATCGGCAATGGTATCCCCCGGTGCACAGCAGACTGGGTCGGCGATGAACCCGTTCTCAAATTTCTTTGTCCGCCTGACCTCCGCCACCTGTTCCTCAATCGTGTTGTTATAATGGATTATGCCGATCCCCCCCAGCAGTGCCATGTAAATGGCCATATCCGCCTCGGTGACCGTATCCATAGGCGAGCTCACAACAGGCCTCCGGAGAGTTATGTCCCGGGTTAGATGCGTGTCAAGTTCGACATCATCAAGGCCAAAGGAAATATATCCGGGCAGCATTATGAAATCGTCGTAGGTTAACCCCTCACCTTTACCAAACAGTTCCTCCGCCGTTACTCCACTTTGTCTGTCCATGCCTTTCTCCATTCCGTTGCGTATTCAGTTTCTTTGATACCGTTTAACTCACTGTTCCCGGTGATCGGCCATAGAACGAATCTTCTCGAGCAGTTGCTTTGACTCCGGTGAACCGGATATTGTAAAAGCAGTTTCCGCATCCCGCAATGCCCTGCGGGTTTCTCCCTCCGCCAGGTGTAATTCAGCTTTTCTGTGATACGCACGGGCATTGTCGGGAGTCCGTTCAATTGCGTTCTCCAGGGCATCAATCGCCCGACCGCGCCGGCCCATCCGGACAAACGCCTCCGCCTGGTAGATCAGGGGCGCATCAAAATCGGCGTCGGCCCTGGCCGCACGTCCCAGCAGCTCAACCGCCTCCTTCTGATCGTCCTCATGTTCCATCGCCCAGTAGCCCAGACCAAACAACGCATCCGCGTGGCCGGGCTCCCGGCTGATTACTTCCTTCAGTTTCTCCGCGCCATCCTGGACCATCTTCTCCGATCCGTGCTCTTCGCCCAGATCCATCAGGAGTAAACCGTAATTCGTACCGCTTACCGGGTTATCGGGATTCAGTTCGACAGCTTCTCGCAGGTGCGATAAGGCTTCGAACGGTCGATCCAGTTCCTGAAGTCCCCGCCCCAGCCCGTTGTGGGCCACGTGCCGAAACCCCGGCCGGGAATCCGACAGCTGCAATGCCCGTCGGTAATGGTGGACCGATCGTTCGGGGGAATCTGGGTCCGAGAGATACACTTCCGCAGCAAGGATGTGCGCCATCGGCCGCTGGGGGCTCGCGCGCAGGGCCGACAGGTAGAGCGATCTTTCGGTTCGCCACTCCTCATTGCGGATGACGGTCTGTGCGCCCATCGCCCCCACCATCAGGATAAATACGGCGCCCCCCGCTCGCCATCCATTAAAACTCGTTTTCCGCCCCGGCAGCATCCCGATGAGCATTCCAATAAGAGCCGCATATCCCACCGATGGGACAAAAAGGAATCGCTCGGCCACCATTTCGTTGATGGGCACAAGATTCAGCGCCGGCACAAGCCCGAGCCAAATCCACCACGTCCAGAATCCGTATGCCGGTCGCCATACCACCGCCCCGATCGAGATGCACAGCATGATAAACCCTCCCCCTATCATCAGCCACGCGGCCGTACTCATACCGGTGAACGGGTCAATTTCAAATGCAAAACTCAGATGAAGCGGGAACAGCAGCTTCCGCGCATATTCCAGCACACACCGGGCAACCGTTGCTAATCCGGACAGCGTCCACGGGTCAAATATGGGCTGGCCCGATGCTGTCTCCACTCCGCCCACAATCAACCACCTCGCCAGTATATATCCTATGGTGGCCAGGCCCAGAGTCCCCCCCACGGCTACCCGGCGTGCCCTCGGCGAGGCCTCTCTGTCCGTCCGTCCCCAGGTCAGCTCATACATGCCCCAGAGGGGCAGCAACACGAGCGCCACTTCCTTGGACAACATGGCCAACCCCGCACATCCCGCGAGGATTGGAAACCACATTAAGGAACGACCCCTCCGACGTGCGTGGAGAAAACTGTGCACCGCCACCAGCATGAACACCAGGGCCAGAAGGTCGGTACGACCGGATATCCACGATACGGTTTCGGTGTGGAGAGGATGCGCCAGGAATATAACCGCCCCACCAGCTGCGCCCCACCTGCCGGGTAAAAGTCGGCGGAACAGCAAGTATACGAGCACCACACACAGGGCGTAGAGCAGAATATTGGTCAGATGATACCCCCATGGTTGGCGACCATACAGGGCGTAGTCCATGGTGAACGTGGCCGAAACCACGGGCCGGTAATAGGCAGAACTGCCCCCTGCCAATCCTTTCTGCGAGAAGGGTTCGACAAAATAGGCGGGGATCTGCCCCAATGACCTGACCCGCTCATTCTCCTCAATAAGTTCCCTGTCATCCGATACGAATCCAGCCGGCAGAGTATTGATATACAGCAACACGGCCCCCGCCGCCAGAAGAATACATATCACGTGATCATCAGAATTCTTGAAATGCTCTCCAATGTCACCAATCATCCTTTTACCCGCATTTCACAAACCTCAAATGTTAATTATTCTAAAAGCAGCTTCAGCAAACGTGAATCGCAAAGTCACAGACCGATCTATAACCACAGAGTATTTTTAACCGTGCCGGCAACACCGGTTTGGTTCCGCCGGCGGTGTGGGCGGTTCGGCCAGACGGCTACGGTTTATTATGTTCTCAGCACCGTAGTGGGCAATCACAAACCTACCGGCACAGGACACGGTAGGGTATAAACAGGCGCACTACAC
>JBKHGK010000035.1:0-10597 GCA_046539705.1 Candidatus Brocadiia bacterium
TTCGTCCCCTTCCACCTGTTCGTCCCCTTCGAGCTGCTCCTCCTCGTCCCGGGCGGGCGCTTCCGCACGTACGTCGACCGGTTCCCGGGCTGTACGGTCAAAATAACCCGTATCCATCAACCGGGTCTTGCTCCTCTCAAACTCGTTCGTATTCACCCGATCGCCGGGACGAAAGGTAAGATTGCGGAGCACCACAACCTCGTCCGTTCGGGTGAGTCCCCTGACCCTGATGCGGCGAAGGTAGGCCGGCTGTCCCTCGGTCAGCTTGAATATGACATCGATCTCCCCCTTGCTGTCACCCGGATCATAGATCAGCTCCTCATCAAGTCCCTCGTTACGGGGATCGTATATCTGCAGATATCCCTGGCTTCCGTACATCTCGCGGATCCTGTCCCTGGAACGATCGAGAAGATCGGGTTTGAATATCTCGCCCTCGGCCAGGGGTATCTCCTGCTGCAGCTGGCGTCCCGTAAAGATTTCGTTCCCCGAAAAACCTATCCGGCGCACTCTGTATCTCGGTCCCTCGTACACCTCAATGTGCAGCACCACGCCGCTCAGATCGTCCGTATAATTCCAACGGCCAGAGACAAGAGCGTCAAGATAGCCCTCGTCCTGATATCGATTCTGAATTCGATTGATATCATCACGGAATTCCCGTTCGTCGAATTTCCCGGGCCAGAGGAAAGGCGGCCAGCTGCGCTGCCCGGTCTCCATGGTTTTTCTGACCCACCTGTCCGAAAAGGCCTTATTCCCACTGACCTTAATATCGCTTACGTGAGTTTTCGGTCCCTCTACGATGCCGAACGAAAGAACCGCCTCCGGTTGATCGCCGGTGAACACGGCCGTGGCGGTAACCGCCGCCAGAGAACGTTGTTTCCTGTCATACGCCTCCGCAATGGCTTTTTCGGCCTGACTTGCAGCTGAGACTCCAATGACATCCCCCGGCTCCACCTCGATGAGCTCCTCCAGACGCCTGTCGGAAATCTCCCGGTTCCCCTTGAACCCGAGTTCGGCAACCGTCACCTCCTCCTCCAGCTCTATCTCCACCGTTACCCTATCATCTTCGTCGGTCACCAGCTCGGCCTGAACCCTCCCGTATCCCCCCCAGTCATTGACATCATCAACTCGCTCCTCCAGCTCCATGGGATCTATCCTGTCCCCCGGACGCAGGCCGAGTGAACGCAATAGATCGGAACGCAGAACCACATAGTTCCCCTCAACACCAACACGATCGATCTCCACCCTTTCTCCTGTATCCTGCGCCGTCACGACGGGGGACAACAGCATCATCAGCACAGCCAGCACACACATAATTCCAGGCCGTTTCCAGGCACATGAGAGGCCTGCTTCCTCCGTTTCCGGATAACGGAAAAACATCCAACAACCGGTTCTCAAGACAGACACGTTTACATACCTCCATGGGTTGAGCGGGATTCGAACCGCAGATATCGTTGCCAGAACACAAGCGGACACACCCCGGTGGGTCCGTTACGTTGTTTTGCCACTATTAGATCAGCGTAGGAACCGGGCATGCCGGCCGGAGGGGATGCTCCGTCGCCTTCAGGCCCCCCTTCCATCCCCTGTCCGCCACCGGTTTCCGGCCCGAACTCCTCATCACCGGGTTCCTCGGGACGGTGCAGGAGCATTATGACGTCTGCGTCCTGTTCGATCGCTCCGCTCTCGCGAAGGTCGCTCATCCTCGGTTTCCGCCCCTCTTTGGCCGAGGACCGATTGAGCTGTGCAATGGAGACGACAGGGATATTCAGTTCCCGGGCAAGGGCTTTGAGCCCCGCGCTGATCTCGCCGACCTCGACCGCCCTGTTGTCCCTGGACCTCCCCGGACGAAGCAGCTGCAGATAGTCAACCACGATCAGTTCGATTCCATGCTGATGATGCAACCGTCTGGCTCGTGCACGCAATTCGCCTATCCGCAGGGCCGGAGTATCATCCATGTAAAACGGCAGATCGACCAGATCATCGATGGATTTCTCAAGATCGTTCCACTGGGTATCGTTCAGCGTTCCCCGCCGGAAATCCTGCGTATCGAGCCGGTTATGGATACACAGCAGATTGCTCGCGATCTGCTGTGCCCCCATCTCCAGTGAATACAGTGCAGCCGGCCGCCTCTCCACATGACAGACGTTATGGAGCATATTGAGCGCAAACGTCGTCTTTCCCACACTGGGCCGGGCCGCGATCACGACAAATTCGCCGTCATGCAGGCCGTTGGTGATACGGTTCAAATCCGTGAACCCCGTGGAGATTCCTCCAAGCTGGTCCGGATTCTGATGCAGTTCATCAAGCCGCTCCAGTATGCCGTGAAGAACGCCGCTCATATCCTGCACTCTGCCGGAATCTTTCTTGTGGCGGACCGACAGCATGGTGCTCTCCGCCTCATCCAGCAGATCATCAACATCCATGGAATCCTGATAGGATGACTTCTGGATCGACGTGGCCGCCTGTATCAGATGCCGCCGGACGGCCTTTTCTCTGACAATATCAATGTAATATTCGACGTTAGCACTCGTCGGAACGGCTTCCATCAACTCCTGCAGATAGGAAACTCCACCGACCTTCTCCAGTTTGTCCCGCTGCTTCAACCCATCCCGCAGCAAAATCAGATCCACCGCATTATGTTGATCGTCCAGATCAAGAATGGCCGAAAATACTTCCTGATGGGCCATCTTATAGAAAGACTCTGGATCCAGAGCCTCGCGGGCAAGGTGAATCGCATCGGGCGAGAGCAGCATGCTGCCGAGCACCCCCATTTCGGCTTTTATATCGTGCGGTAGGGCCCCTGGAGCATCGTCTGAATCAGGCATCGTATGTTGAACTCCATATCAGAAAGTGCAGGAATCTCGGGGGCAGCAAAGATGCACAACATGCGGTATTCGCGGCGGACCTGACTCCGGTGTGGTTCCCCGGGCGCGTATATCTACACGTCTGGACTGCTTCATCCGATCTGGGAGATGATACACGTTCACCGGACAAATAATAGCAGCTGAACAGCAGAGGCAGAACCAGCGCTCGCCGGAGTGGATTGCGCCTGATGAGCCACCCTGACTCCATCTTACGGACACAGCCAATCCGCGTCGAGGTCCACGTCCAGTTATCCGCCAATCCGAGTAAGATGGCAACCGGCCCGATCAGCAGATGCGCAATTTACTCCTTTTCATCCTCTTCATCCTCGTATTCGTCGACGGGGGGAACCACACGAACGGTAATAGGCACCCGAACCTCCGGTAGAAGCATCAGCTCTATATCATAATCACCGAGCTCCTCTATGGGCTTGTCCATTACGATATTGGAGGCCCTCAACCCTTCAAACCCGTTCTCCACAAGCGCTTCGGCCACGTCACCGGCAGTAACCGATCCATAGAGCTGTCCTTTCTCCGTGGCTCGAGCCTCGATCAGACACACGAAGCCCTCAAGCTGATCGGCCTGAGATTCCAGACGTTCACGTTCCTGTTGCTGTCGTTCTTCTCTGGCCTCCTGTTCGCGTCGCACCTGTTCCAGATTGGAGTCAGTAACTTCCACGGCCATCTGCCGGGGTAGCAGATAATTGCGCGCATAACCGTCGGCCACTTCCACCACTTCACCCATTTCGCCCAGATTCTCCACATCTTCGCGGAGCAGAATTTCCATATTGTCTGTCCTTCCTAAAACGGAATTTCGTCGTCAGATACGTCAAACTCGTCCTCAACCGGTTCCTCGGGGCCGGCGCCACCATTGTTTTGCTGCTGCGGGGCTCTCTGCTGCTGCCCCTGTCCGGACCCCTGTCCACCTCCACTCCGTTGGGTTCGCCGGGAGGGCTCGGATTCGCCACCTCCACCCCCCCTTCCACCTCGTGGTGCATCGGCGCCACCGGAGGCGCCCGAACCGGAGGCCGGGCCAACAAATTCAAAGTTCCTGGCCACCACTTTCAACTTACTGCGGTTTCCTTCGGACGTTTCCCACTGATCCAGCTGCAAACGCCCCTCCACAAAGATGGGATCGCCTTTTGCAAAATACTCACTCACAACTTCGGCCCGCCGCCCCCAGAAAGTCACGTCCACAAAACACGTCTCCTCCCGCTGCTCTCCTCCCTGGGTGGAATAGCGCCGATTTATGGCCATTCCAATATCGCATACGGGAGTCCCGCTGGGGGTATATCTCAACTCCGGATCACGGGTCATGTTACCCATCAGAAAAACCTTATTGACGTTTCCCATTTTTCATTCCTCCACGGTATAAAGTACAACTTCACCTCTGAGGGACCGGTAAGCCCGCCGGGACCGATGTTCATAGCAGGCGATTGGCGGTGATCAGTCTTCTTCGGTTTCCTCTTCGGGGACTTCCCTCACTTCCTCCCCATCAGTATTATACAATGTGCCCACGGCCGCCGGTATCTCGTCAACCTTCAGAATCAGGACGCGCAAGATTTCCTCGGACAGGTTAATGGCGTTGCGAAGCCCTTCCACCTCCGCCGGTTCTATACGACAATGGACCTGCAGATATATACCTCTGTCAATGCCCTGGATCTTGTAGGCCAGCTTTCGCTCGTCCCATTTTTCGACCCGCTCTATCTCGGCCCCATTGCGTTCCATGAGACCGGTTATATACCGGATGGCCTCCGGGAGCTCCTCGCCACCCTTCGCGGAATCCAGCAGAAACATCGCTTCGTACAATCTTTTACTCAACTCTTGCCTCCTTCTCAACACGGATCTCTGTCAACGATAAAACTCGACTCCAAGCAGACTGCTCTTCGTAACTCTTCCGATGCCTTCCGGCGCTCGTCTCCGGCAAAACCACGGCAAACCGTTACCATTTCCCGTTCACATCCCGTCAACGGTCCCGTTATAACGGCTCATAGCCATATCAACACCTTCTTCGGCCCAGCACATCGCGGCTCTGGCGCCCCGTTCAACCATACGGTCAACCACGGGCATTTCTTCCTCTGTAAATTCACCCAGAACATAATTTTTACCGGATATCTCCCGGGGACATGGCCCTATTCCCAGCCTCAACCTCGGTATATCGTCTGTGCCGAGCCGGTCAATCACTGATTTCAGACCTCGATGTCCTCCCGCCGAACCTCCGGCCCTAAGCCGTACCGTCCCGAATTCCAGGTTCAGATCATCCATAACAACCAGGAGATCCTCGACCGGGGCCCGGGTCGAGGCGATAAGACGACCAATGGCCTCACCGCTGCGGTTCATGAAAGTCAGAGGTTTGAAAAGCGTGATCTTTCCGACACGCAATCTGATTCCACCCCACCTTTCCTCCTCATCGCCCGCCTCGAGCTCATCGGCCATTTCATGCAGCACCATCCACCCCAGATTATGACGGGTCCGCCTGTAACGCCTGCCGGGATTGCCAAGACCTGCGATATATTTCACGGACACAGTTCCAGATGGGAGGTTGCGCGAACCGGCAACAGTCAATCACCGCTATTCTTCCTCGAGTTCTTCTTCCTCTTCGGGTAGCAGTTCCTCTTCTTCTTCCTCCTCTTCTTCTTCCTCGGCACCGATAACCTCGGGCTCTGCCATGAATTCCTCGGCCAGGGCCTCTTCTTCTTCCTCGGTGACCATCTCCATCGGAGGCACGCAGGTGACGATAACAGTATTGGCGTCCTCAACAGGCTCAACACCTTCCGGATAATCTATATCGCCAGCACGCAAGTCGTCACCGATTTCCAGCTCACTCACCTCAACCGTAAGGCTCTCGGGAATCTCGGTCGGCAGACACCGCACGTCCACTTCATGGGTAACGACCTCCAGCACACCACCTTCTTCGCGAACCCCCACGGGCTCACCTTCAGTCTCTACGCTTACCGCTACCTCCACCCTCTCGCTCAACGAAATGCGTTCAAGGTCGGCATGCAGTATGTCTTCCCCAAGCGCATCGTACTGCACTTCTCTTATCTGCACCGGCGTCGATTCTCCGTCGCACTCAATCTGCCATATCAGGGCATGTCGATCCAGCAGTGATTCGATATCGTGAACATCAACATGCAGCGGAACGTTGGGTTCATCTCGGCCATACATTATTACAGGCACCCGCCCCTGGCGGCGCAGACGCCGTGAGGCTCGGGTTCCGCTCTCACCCCGCGGACTCGCCTCTATTGTCGGAATATCCATACTGCAAACTCTCCTCGCGTATCAGGTTTTCGCTACAACTGAGTATCAGGTCCAGCAAGCAATTTATATCGGCCACATCCCCACGCTCCGCCAATCACTTCGCATCGGGACGCACAGCCGGAGTTCTCCTGCATCCGGATAGCCCGGGAGTCCATATCCCCAGCAATCTGAAAAGGACGGATTTTATATCACACCCCTTCGCGGCTGTCAAACGTTTCGACTGCTCGCACCCCGGAACAGGCTGTGTCTGAGAAGATGGTCCTCGCACCGAGATCGGGCGAGTCCATGGCCGGCACGGACGCCGAGGGCAGGCCAGTTCAGCGAAGATGTCCCTTGTTTCACGAGTCGTCAGTGCGCTCCCGCGGCAACGGAACGAGAACAGTGGGAGGCGGGTGTCCCGCGGCCGGGGAACACCCCAACTACAGGCTGTTCTCACAGGTGGCGTGCTGACGGCTCGTGAAAATACGGATTAATCTGAATTCTCTCAGACGGCACTCAAGGTAACAAAATCGGAACCCGCTTATTTCTTGCCGCTCAGTATGCCTCCAGGACTCTACTCCTCACCTCTCGCATATCCACAACCCCATCCGCGGACATTCTTTCGATCTCCTGCGTGTGTTTTGACCACCGCCCGAGCATCTCTTCAGGCCGGGAACTCAGCGCATTCGCTATCTCTTTCCGTTCCCGGACCCGCTCCAGCGTATCGCTGTCCTCGCGCCACTCGTATACGGATTCCAGTTCACCATTGAGTCGGCAGAAAAACGACGTAACCCTGTGTTCGGAACGAATTCCTCCGAACGCCCGGATGTAGAGGTGGAAACCGATAGCCTGTCGTCCCTCCTGGGAGACGCCACACTCCTGAAGAATCCCATCGGTCTGCTCCGGATAATCGGCATGAAGACAGGTCGCGGTGCGCCGGTTTTCCCCGCAAAAACCGAAAAACCGTCGCGCGGCCTCGCCCCAGATGTAGGCATAATACGGCCCCTGACCGATCTCATGAGCCAGAAGACAGACCGGGGACTTCTCGGACCTGATCCGGGCTCCATCTATGCTCTCCTTATCGGCGGCCGTAACTATCTCTTCGCCCGGCGGAAGCAGGTTCAGAAAAGCGGCCATCAGGGTTGTTTTTCCGGCCCCACCGGGTACGGCTCCGGTGAGAAATGAATCTCCCATGTCCAGGAGTGTCCACCCCAATCCGGCAGCCTCAGGGGATATGGTATTATCCTCGACCAGGTCCACTATGCTCAGACAGCGTCCTCCTCGCTGATTCGTCCGTCGTATCTCCGTCAGATTTTGTTCTTCCATAGCATTCACACTCAGCAATAAGCCGTTCTTTGTAGCCCCCCCGGAATGGCCCGGCGATGACGGCCGAGTGGAGGGGCATCCCGCTCACCAATATCCCATCCCGGGTCTCGATCCTGTTTACAGCTTCATCCGAATATGGTAAAAGACAGGCCCGTTTTTGTGTAGTGTGGGGTTTTCTCATCATCCAACAAGAGCACATATCATGAACTTCCTTCCTTCCTTTGCGTTCCGGAAACAGGGAAGAGTTATATCTCCCGTCATAATCGTCCTCATTTTTGTCCTGTCGGGTCTGCCATCCCTGCACGCCCGCAAAGCCATGGACCTTCATCCGGTGCAGTTGACCGCTCGAGATGATGCACACATGACGGAAACCGACCAGCACCGAATCCTGGTATTCAACGATGGGGTTGAAATACGTCAGGGAAGCCGTCGAATTACAGCTCCGGCGGCAGTTATCTGGATAAATAAAGGGGCCGATACCGGTCATAATTACGAGACGGAGCTGCAGATTTATGCTCAGGGGAAGGGAACGGCGGGCAAACCAGCAGAGGATCCGGTGTATGAAATAACCGACGATAGAAAACATCACACCAGCACCCTTTACAGGCGGATCACCACAAAGGCAGGGATATCCTGGAACGTATCGATGAATCAGGTGGACAACACGGAGCAACTTGGCGGCCTGTACGCAACGGCAGAGGAAACAGTAAAGGGAGAGGGACAACAGGACTTCGAGAGGGAAACCCTGCCGGAAAAAGAACCGCACGAGGAACAACCCCCATTACATCAGGCACTCCAGGCGGACGAAATACACTTTTTCTCCGATGAGGAGGACGTCACGACTGCGGTATATATGGGGAACGTGCGGGGAACCTATCAGAACGTACGATTCAACTCTGAAACCGCGGTTATCTGGTTCAACGAGGCAACCGGCAACTACGAACTTTATGCCAGGGGGAACGTAAAGCTCGAAAGGGACGGTGAGGGCCCCGATATTGCAGCGGGAGATATTTTATCGGAGATGGGGGAGCTGAGCCGATTCCGTGCGGATCAGATCTATGTCAATACAGGTGAAGAGCGCGCCCGGGCGAGCGGCGCGGAAATACGCATGGTCCCGGCGAAAACCGGGGAAATGGTGGTCATGCGGGGCAAAGAACTCTACACGCTGGACGCCAGCAACCTTGTCCTCGAACAGGTCAGCGCAACTCATTGCAATTTTGGAGATCCCCATTACCACCTGATGAGCCGCCGGGCCAGAGTTATTCGCCAGGACCCCCACCTGTTCGTCTCGTTCTGGCAACCCGGCATCGAGGTAGGCCCCGAAGATAGGACTCTCCTGCAGGTTCCATTTCTGTCGGAGGATTTCGGGGAACAGAGCGGTTTTATTCTGCGCAGCGTGGCACTGGGAACCAGCGGGCGTTTCGGCTCGTTTATCAGAACTCGCTGGCGGCCGTCCCATCTTGGGCTGAGGGCTGATTGGCTCGATGCCTGGGACGCCAGACTTGATTATTTCAGCAAACGGGGACCGGGAATCGGATCGACTGCCAACTACTCCTTTGAAGGTCCGGGGGACTCCTCCAACCGTGGTTTTCTTACCGGCTATTACGTTCATGACGAGGCCAGCCGGGACGATACCGGACTACCGGTACCTCAACGAAACAGAGGCCGCCTGTGGTGGCAACACAGAGTGAGATGGAACGAAAACTGGCGGACGGACGCGGAGCTCCACTGGCTCTCGGACCATGGTTTCCTCCACGAATACTACGAGTCGGAGTTCAACAACGAACGCCCCCCCGAATCCTACATTTACACCCGGTATAGAAACGAGCAGGCCTGGGGAAGTTTTACCGTTAAAGAACGGGTCAACGACTTTATGAATCAGGTTGAGGAGAGTCCCTCAATCAGATTGGAAGGCATTGGACTGCCGACCGGGCCTTTCGTCTACGACGCCACGTTTGATGCCGGTGTTTATGATCTGGAAACGAGCGATAGACTGACCGTTAATGATCCATCACGGCTATCGAGATTCCATACCGACCATCGCCTGTCGCTGCCGTTTTCGATCGGCAATCTCCGGGTCGATCCCTACGTGAGGACACTGGCCACCTGGGCCAGTGAAGGCTCCAGAAACAACGGGGCGAACAGTGAACAGCGCATCGGTGGAGGCGGCGGAACTCGCATAAGTATGGACCTGCACAGGACCTACAACGTCGATAATGAGACTCTCGACCTGAACCGGCTGCGCCACATTATGACACCATATGTGGATGCACGGCGGCTTGAAACCAACACCGATAGTGACGAGTTCATCCAGCTCGGAGGTATGGACCCATGGCCCCGATATGGCAATGGTGCCCGACCGTATACTGATAGCGTGGATGGCATTGATGACTCCAGCCGGGTGCGCGCCGGTATGCGGCAGCGCTTCCAGACGAAACGGCGATCAGGCTCGGAAGAAGTATGGGAAGAGACCGACTGGATCGACCTTGACGTGGCTTTTGTGGGCCGGTCCGACGATTCGGTCCGGCTGCGGGACGACGACAATTACGTCGATCTGGATTTCCTCTGGAATATCTTCGACTGGCTCAAGCTGATCTCGGAGGACAACCGGATCAGCCTGCAGGACGGCCGAAACGTGTGGAACGCCGTGGCCTCGATGGAACTGAGTTCCCGCACCGAGATGGGGGTCGGATATCATTATGTGAGCGACGAGACGGAAAGCGTCGACGCACATTTCCGGACTGCGCTCAGTGACAGGTATTCGATTGGTATCTGGGAGGAATACGAGTTTAATTCACAGAGGGACGGAGATAACACGAACTTCCTCACAAAAGTTGCGCTGAACCGTCACTTTCACAAATGGATCGGCAGCCTAAGCGTTACGTATGACGGGCGTCAGGACGGCGAAACCGAAGTTATGATAACATTTTACCCGGCCGGTGCAGGCGCCTTCCTGCCGGGGGAATGATCGGACACGCACCCGCAAGCAGCACGCACTCTCCACGTTCAGGCGGCCATCCCCCCGCGGGTACAATCGCCACGCATCGTGTCTCATTCACCCCGTCGCCTGCAAGACCTCCTTTTCATGTATTGCACAGGGCATGCACGATGTAAATATTCGCTCCTGAAGACCTGCCTTCGGTGCAGACGGCAGGGACCGTGGCAAATCATAA
>JBKHGK010000036.1:0-10496 GCA_046539705.1 Candidatus Brocadiia bacterium
GATCACCCTTGTTTGGGGGCTTACCGAATGCTCACGGAGAGAGAGCCGGGTTCGGAGGGCGTATTGTAGCCACGGTCCTACAGGTGTCGCATCAGCAGCCGGAGGCTGTTCCGGTCCAGGCGAGTCCAGTCTTCAATCTCGTACCGGTTGGCATCCACATCCTTGATTATAACCCGGTTGTCTCCGACTTTTCTGACGTTTCGCCGGGGGGCCCGGATTTCGAAGGTCCGCTTTCCCTTGTTGGTAACCACCGTCCAGCTTTCGACGCCCAGTTCCTCCGCCATATCCTCGATCTCAAGTATACGGGGCATGAAGTAGGAGCGTTCCAGCTCATGCTGGAGCAGCTCTCGGGACTGTTCCTCCAGGCCCTCTGGATCCTGGAGCATGCCGATCTCTTCCCCTTCGGCGTCGAAAAACACGACCACCTCCTCCGAGGCCGAGATGGGGAATGCGCTTGCCACGCGGCTTATCAGGTGTGTCTCTCCGTTCAGTTCCAGCACCACGTCTTTGCCGTTTTCATGTCTTTTCAGGCGTATGCTGTCGTTGTGGGAGGAGAAATCACGGTAGTCCCGTTCACGTATATCGAGTCCGTCCGGAAGTGTTGTCTCGCACATAATCGGTTCTCCATTTCTGTTATTGACCGGTATGCTGGTCGGGCTGTTCGAATGTGTTCATCGTTGATGGGGGCGGAGAACAGGGGTTCATGCCACTTCTCCCCGTTTGCCCCGACCTCCCTGCGATAGCAGATCCTGTATCTCCACCAGATTGCGATATATGCCGTCCTGATGGGCCAGCAGTTCGTCATGAGTGCCCATTTCCGCTATTTCCCCGTCGTCAAGCACCACCAGGCGGTCGGCATTCTGCAGTGTGGAGAGTCGATGGGCAATGGCGAAGGTGGTGCGGTCCTGCATCAGCCTGTCGAGGGCATCCTGTATCATCGCCTCCGTGGCGGTATCGACCGCCGAAGTGGCTTCATCGAGAATCAGTATGGCGGGATCTTTCAGGATGGCGCGGGCGATTGCCACTCTCTGTTTTTCTCCGCCGCTCAGCCCCACTCCTCTCTCGCCGGTATATGTGTCGTAGGCGTCCGGCAGCTCCATGATGAAATCATGGGCGTTGGCGGCACGTGCCGCCTCGATGATGTCCTCCCGGCCGGCTGAGGGGCGTCCGTAGGCGATGTTCTCCTTGATCGTTCCGGTGAACAGGAACGTATCCTGCAGGACCATCCCCATATTCTCGCGCAGATCTTTCAGACGCAGCTGGCGAAGATCATGTCCGTCGAGCTTCACCGAGCCGCTGTCCGGATCGTAGAATCGGGCCACCAGTTTGACCACGGTGCTTTTGCCCGATCCCGTCTGGCCGACGAGGCCGATGATTTCTCCCGGCCGGACGTCGATGTTGATGTTTTTCAGCACCTTCTCGTCCTTTTCGTAGGAAAAATCCACATCCACCATCTCTATTCGGCCCTCCACGTTCTCCACCGGTCGTGCGTCTTCCGGTTCGGCCACGGCCGAAGGGGTGTCAATCACCCCGAATATCCTTTCGGCCGAGACCGCGGCTCGCTGAAAGAGGTCGGTTACCTGCGATAATTGTCGGATCGGGGCGTAGAATTTGCCCATGAACGTGTTGAACATCACCAGTACGCCCAGACTCAGGCTCCCGGCTATCACCATGTAACCGCCGTAGGAAAATATGATCAGTGTTCCCAGAGCGGTCAGAAAGATCACCGATGGCTGGAACAGGCTTTTGAGCTTGACCGACTCCACCGTGACATTGAGGTGGTCCAGGTTTTTCTGACTGAAGGACTCCAGTTCCCGGTCCTCCTGGGCAAACGCCTTCACCACCCGGACACCTGAGACGGTTTCTTTCACTGCTTTGAGCAGGTTGGCAGATTTACGTCGGATGCGTCTGTAGAGCTGGCGGACCCTTCGGGAGAACACGTAGGTGATAAATGCCATAATTGGCATGGGGAGCAGGGCGAGCAGAGCCAGGTTCCATTTGTACCATATCATCACCCCGGCCAGCACGGTAATTGTCAGTCCGTGAATAACCACCCGCTGGAGCCCCTGGACGATGAAGTTCCGGAGCATCGTGGTATCGCGGTTGACCCGGGACATGATACGTCCGGTGTGCTGACGATCGTAGAAGGAGAGGCTCAGCCGCTGGAGAGCCCGATAGAGATGTGAGCGAAGGTCGTGCATGAGTTTCGCGCCAAGAGAGCCCATTATGTTGGCGCGCCCCCATATGATGAGGGAGCGGATGAGAAATGCCGAAAGAAGTGTTGCCACCAGTACGGCGACCATTCTGTAGCGCTCCGGCCTGCTCGCCGCTATGACCTCCTCTTTCCCGATGGAGCCGGTTTCCGGCCGGTCCAGATCACGCAGATTTACCCCGAGTCGGAAGGCCCAGGCCCGTGCCAGGGACGTGGGGTCCTTTTCCTCCACCGCCGCCACGTAATTGTTGACCATCTCCCGATCAATCACTCCTTCCTCATTTCTGTCGGGTATCTGGTCCGGATGAATCAGATTGGAATAGGCCAGGTGCTGGGCATCGGGACTGGCAAAGAGCTCCCTCCGGGAGAGATATTCCCGGACGTCCTCTTCGGTCACCAGCCCGCGGTTACCGGTTCCATGAAGGCCGTCCACGTTTATATCATGTTCCTCGGCCAGTTCATGCGCCTTCTCCGAGGCAAAGCGGTCCTCCCCGGAGAGCTCGGCCGCGGCCGCGGATTCCTCCGCGGGGACGACTTCCGGCAGCCGGAGGGGGCCGTCAATCAGCTGGTGCAGTATGAGGCCGGGCACCAGCTCCAGGACGGCGAGCATGAGGGCCAGGGTGAAACCGACGATGGTCTCCTTCCAGTAGGGGCGGAGATAGCCAACCAGTCGCCATATGACGGACCGTATGCTCACGCATTTGGGGCAGACGTCGCCCTGGTGTTTCAGCGGATATCCGCAGTTCGGACATCGGTATGTGAGTTTTTCCTCGGTGGGGCCGGCCAGCTCCCGTTGTTCATCCTTTTCTTCCTGACTGCGCTCTCCCCCGAGTATGGAGTTGATCTCCTCCTGTTCCTCCTCGAACTGATCGGCCAGGGTTTTGCTGAACCGCAGCAATGGCACCTCCCGACCGTCCTTAAGACGTGCTTCGAGCTGTCCGTTTCCCACGTACTGTGTGATGAACACATACTCCACCTCATCGCGGTCGTGGCGGGCTTCAATCTCACCGCTGCATTCGGACCGGATCTCGTCGGAGGTTATGACCAGTCGGGCGTCCTCGTATTGCCCCTGAAGGTTCATATCTGACTGGCAGGTGTAGTCCGTGCCCTCTTCGTCGGGGCGCCGGACGTCAAATCTGTTTTCGTCAGCATATCTCATGATATGGTCATGGCTTCACAAAAAGGGTGCAGAGGATTCAGAGCAATGCACTTCGTGGGAGGAACAGTTGCGGCGGTTGACGACCACCCATCGCCGGCTGCTCTTCAGGGTTGGGTGGGGCGAGTTATTACGTCCAGGCCATAAATCATGGTGCTGACCTCCCCGTTTATGTGTGGGTGAACCCGTGCTGATCCGTCTTCCTCAGAGGCAGGTTGGAATTGCCCTCTCCCGTGGATGAACAAAGTCGATATTACGACACGTTGAGGGTGTCGTCAACCGTTTTTCCGGCTTTTTGTCGGTTTTTTTGCTTTTTCCCTGAACTTGACGTCAGGACGGCTTCAAACTACCCTGATAGCGATCTTCCGGGGTTGGCGTGCGGAGTATCTCATCCGATGATATTCGGGCTCCGCGTGTGTTTTCGGCCCCGGAAGTCTGTCCGTCAGTGTCCCCGTAGCGTCCCGGAGTCATACCCATGCCGCAGATGTACGAGATCGTCAGCAAAGAACAGCTCGCCCCGGATACCTTTCGGATCCGTATCCACGCTCCCCGTATCTGTCAGAAACGTCGGCCCGGTCAGTTCGTGGTCCTTCGGCTCACCGAAACCGGAGAACGTATACCTCTGACCATTGCCGGGGCAGACCGGCGTGCCCTTACCATCACGCTGGTCTACCAGGTGGTCGGGCAGACCTCGCAGCTTCTGGCCGATCTGGATGCCGGGGATGAAATTCCCGACGTGGTGGGTCCGCTGGGTAATCCAACGGAACTTGGTTCCTACCATCATCCGGTCTGTCTTGGGGGTGGGCTCGGTATAGCCCTCATACGTCCGCTTGTGGAGGCGCTGGAGCCCCGGGCCGACCGACTGACCGGCATAATCAGCGCCAGGGAGGCGGACCGACTCATCCTGGAGGATGAGTTGAGTGCGATGTGTGATGAACTCCGCATTGCCACCGATGATGGGTCCAGGGGATATCACGGTTTCCCCACCGAGATCCTCCGCGATATGCTGGAATCCGGCTCCGATGTCGACGCCGTCTATGCCGTCGGACCGGTCCCCCTCATGCGGGCGGTCTGCGAGGTCACGGAGCCCCACGGGGTGAAGACGATTGTCAGCCTCAATCCCATCATGCTTGACGGCACCGGTATGTGCGGGGGTTGCCGGGTGAGTGTGGGGGGGGAGACGAAATTTGCCTGTGTTGATGGTCCGGAGTTTGACGGGCATCAGGTGGATTTTGACGAGCTGATGTCGCGGCTCGAGCAGTATGAAAAGGATCCCGATGCCCGGCAGCTGCCCCGCTATGAAAGTGCCCATGAATGTGATCGGAGTCATACCGAGCTGATCGAGGCTCAGCTTGAGGCGGGGGAAAAGGCCGAGAAAGCAATTGATATTCCGCGCCAGCCTATGGCCGAACAACCGGCAGATGCGCGAGTGCGGAACTTCGTGGAGGTGCCCCTGGGGCTCACCCCCGACCAGGCCGTGACCGAAGCCCGGAGATGCCTGCAGTGCAAGCGCCCCAAATGTGTGGACGGCTG
Source organism: Candidatus Brocadiia bacterium (assembly GCA_046539705.1). Classification (GTDB taxonomy): domain Bacteria; phylum Planctomycetota; class Brocadiia; order SM23-32; family SM23-32; genus CAZXYF01. The sequence goes on from JBKHGK010000036.1 coordinate 4,902, forward strand.
TCCGGTCGGGATCGATATACCGGAATTCATCCGGCTGATCACCGAACGCAAGTTCGTTGAGGCCTCGGAGCTGATCAAGGAGGACAACGCGCTTCCGGCCATCTGTGGGCGGGTGTGTCCGCAGGAGGAACAGTGCGAGGCCAACTGTGTTGTGGGCCGCAAAAATGCCCCCGTGGCGATTGGAAACCTTGAACGATTTGTGGCCGATTATGAGCGCGAGCACGGATCCGATTCCACGCCCGATGTGCCTCCGGTGGAGGAGGACAGGAAGGTGGCGGTGGTGGGCAGCGGGCCGGCCGGGCTGAGCGCAGCGGGTGAGCTCGCACGAATGGGATATAAACCGGTCATCCATGAGGCACTGCATAAACCCGGCGGCGTGCTGACCTATGGGATCCCGGAGTTCAGGTTGCCCAAGGAGATCGTGGCCCGGGAGGTGGACTACGTTAAGTCGCTGGGTGCGGAGATGAGGCTGAACTTCGTGGTGGGCAAAACGGCCACCGTCGATGAACTGTTTGACGAGGGATTTGAGGCGGTGTTTATCGGTTCGGGGGCCGGCCTTCCGATCCTTGGCAATATCCCGGGTGAAAATCTGAACGGAGTGTTCAGCGCCAATGAATACCTGACCCGCGTCAACCTTATGAAGGCCTACGACAGACGGTATGATACGCCGGTTATGATCAAACCGAAGGTGGCCGTGCTGGGAGGAGGGAATGTGGCAATGGATGCCGCCCGCACGGCAAAACGGCTCGGAGGGGAGGAAGTGACCGTAGTCTACAGACGTTCGGAGAATGAATCCCCCGCCCGGGACGCCGAACTGCATCATGCGCAGGACGAGGATATTGAGTTCCAGTGGCTGACCAATCCCACGAAGATTCTCGGCGACGATGACAACTGGGTGACGGGGATGGAATGTGTTCGGATGGAGCTGGGGGAGCCCGACTCAGATGGTCGCCCACGTCCGATTCCCATTGAGGGGTCGGAGTTTACCATGGAGGTGGATATGGTCATAGTGGCCTTCGGGAATCGTCCCCACCCGCTTATACCCCGGACCACCGAGGGGCTGGAGACCACCGAGTGGGGCACTATTGCCGCGGAGCCGAACACGGGGAAGACGAGTCTGCCGGGGGTGTATGCCGGGGGAGATATCGTCACCGGCGCGGCCACCGTTATACAGGCAATGGGGGCGGGAAAGGACGCTGCACGGGCTATTGACCGGGACCTGAGCGGGGAGTAGGCACGGGGAAATCCGGCGGCCCGGGCAGATCTGCTCGCGGCAAGTTATTATCGATGAATGAGAGGAGATCAAGGATGAGCCCAGAAAGCACATGGTTGAGCCCATTTGTGAGCAATCTGTTCGCCGGCCCCCTGCAGGGGAAAGCACTTGTCTGTCTGGTGGATGGGGAGCATTATCCTCCGGTGGTCCAGAATACGGTGGAGGTGCTTGAATCGGTCGGCGCGCGCGTCGCGGCGCTGGTGTTTATCGGTGGTACGGAGAAGGTGGAGGATGCGACTGTGGAGCTGGCCGAGGCGGCGCCTGAGGCCGTGATTTACGCCGGATCGGACCGGTTTGAGGATGCCATAGGGCAGGTGGCGAAGGCCATTACTGATACGGAAGCCGAGGTGGTGATGGATCTGTCCGATGAGCCGGTTGTCGACTACGCGAGACGTTTCCGTCTGATCTCTCGAGCTCTGCGGGAGCGTGTGCCCTACGTGGGGGCGGATTTCATGTTCACCCCACCGGCCGAGGAAGAAGTGCTCAGCAGCCCGAGCCTGGCGATAACCGGAACCGGAAAAAGGGTGGGGAAAACCGCCGTGGGGGTGTCGGTCGCACGACTGCTCGACCGGGAGGGTATGGATCCGGTGGTTGTGTGTATGGGGCGGGGCGGACCGCCGAGTCCGGAGTATGTCAACGCCGACGGGATGGAGCTTGATGCCGATGCACTGATCGGAGTTGCGGAAGGCGGAGGACACGCCGCCTCGGATTACTGGGAGGACGCACTGCTCAGCCAGGTGCCCACCATTGGCTGTCGGCGGTGCGGGGGGGGAATGGCCGGCAGCCCGATGGCCTCCAACGTGGTGGAAGGGGCCCGGATGGCGGAAAATAGCAGGCATGATTTCGTGGTGATGGAAGGTTCCGGGGCCACCTTTGCCCCGGTCCGCACCGACCGGCGTATGGTGATTGTGGGAGCCGGACAGCCCGTGGAGAACGTGCTTCAATACCTGGGCGAATACAGGATCGCCAGCGCGGATCTGGCCATCCTGACCATGTGTGAGCGCCCGCTGGCCGGGCCGGACAAAGTCGAAAGGCTGAGGAAGGGAATTCTGCAGATAAACCCCGAGATTGATCTTGCACTTACGATATTTCGGCCCGAACCACTGGGGCCGATCCAGGACAGGCGGGTGTTTCTCGCCACCACCGCCCCGGAGCAGATCGTGGATATGATCGTTGAGAGCCTGGAGGAGGAACAGAACTGCAGGGTGACCGGCGTCTCGACCAATCTGTCGGACCGAGCCGTGCTGAGAAAAGAACTCGATGAGGGGTTGAAGGACTGCGACACCCTTCTCACGGAAATAAAGGCCGCCTCCATAGACGTGGCGGCGATGGCGGCGAAGGACAGAGGCGCCGACATCGTCTTTCTGCACAACAGCCTTGTCCGGGTGGGCGGCAACGTTGAGGACCTCGATACGGCTATACTGAACCTCTGTCGCCGGGCGAAAGGAGATCGGCAATGACCAGCGTGAGAAAAGGGGACCAGGCTTTTCCCTTCTCCCGGGGTATCATGGCCCGGTCCATGTCCCAGGCGGGTATACCGGTGTCCGAGGCGTATGAGGTGGTGGGGCAGATACTGTCCGAGCTTAATGCGCGAGGCGTGGACGAGGTGGAATCGCGGGAACTGCGCGGTATGGTGTCGCAGAAAATGATTCAGGCCGGGTGGGAGAACGAAGAACGATTTTACCGGGTCCAGCGCTACATAAAGCGCAAATCCGAACCGATATTTATCCTGATCGGCGGCACGACCGGTGTGGGTAAATCCACCATGTCGGCGGAGATCGGACATCGTTTGGGGATCAACCGGGTGATCGGCACGGATACCATCCGCGAGATCATGCGATCGATAATATCCGAAAACCTGATCCCCACGCTGCATAAGTCCACCTTCGAGGCGGCGAACGTCATGAAGCTTCCGACGACCGAGAACCGGCTTGTTGAGGCTTTCAGGGAGCAGTGCAGGGTGGTGAATGAGGGCCTGGCCGCCGTCGTGCGGCGAGGCGCCAAAGAGGGCCTTCACATGGTGCTGAACGGAGTCCATATCGTGCCGGGCTTCCTGGAGAGGACCCTGGAGGAGGAGCCGGAGCACATTTTCCGTTTTGTGTTGACCGTTCCGGAGGAACAGCAGCACGAGATGTTCTTCTTCGAACGGGAGCAGGCCAGCCGCAGGTCCGCCGAACGCTATGTGGAAAACATGCAGCGAATCAGGGATATGCAGGACTATATTCTGAAGATGGCCGACCGGTATGAGGTGTCCGTGGTGCCCAACAGGGAGTTCGAGGATACCCTGAAGGAGATCATAAGGGAAGTCATTACCGCTTTTGACAGGGAAGTTGACAATGAATGAGGGAGTCCCGGAATTCTACGACATGCAGGTGCCGATCCGTGCCTTTATCACCAGGAGACTGGTCGGGGTGCAGTCGGACCTCACCGTTCAACAGGCGGCACGGAGAATGACCGAGTTCAATATAAGCTCCATAGTGGTGATGGAGGATGACAACATAGTCGGGCTCCTGACTGATACCGACTTAAAAACGCGCGTAATCGCGGAGGGGAAAGGGCCCGAGACCCCTATTCGGGATGTGATGACCCATGAGCTGGTCGCGGCGGACGTGGACACGGCGGTCAGTGAGGTCCTTTCGATCATGGCGGATAAAAATATCAAACATGTTCTCATAACCGAGAACGGGGAATACGTGGGAATGGTGACGTTCCGGGATCTGATTGATATCGAGCTCCACACGCTGGAAACCTACATTTCAAGGGAATAGCATGCGTCTGCTCCATATTTCCGATACGCACTTCGGGAGTGAGTCCCACTTCAATCCCGATGCGCTGAAACGGATTGCCGGGGAAGTTCATTCTGATCGATACGATGCCATCATTCATTCCGGGGACCTCACACAGTCCGGCTCACCTTCCGAATATGAGGAAGCGATGGAGTTTTTCAGGGATCTGGATATGCCCTGCGTGATGACCGCCGGCAACCATGACGCCCGCAGCGGGGGACACGAACTGTTCGAACAATACGCCGGTTCCCCACAGGGAGTGAAGACAATAGGTGATGCGGTCATAATCTATGTGGATAGCGCCGCCCCGGACACAAATGAGGGCCGACTCGGACAGGTCAAGTTTAATATGATCCGGGAAGCTCTGCACCGGCATCACAATCACCCCATCAAAATTGTCGTCTTCCATCATCACATCATCCCCATACCCCGGGCCGGACGGGAGAGAAATGTGCTGGCCAATGCCGGCGACCTCCTCGAACTGTTCCTGCGCTTCGATGTGGACCTGGTTCTGTCCGGCCACCGACATTATCCGAACGTATACCAGGTGGAAAACACTGTTATCGCCAACGCCGGCACAGTAACCGGGTCCAAGACGCGTTTCGGTGACGTCAATTCCTACAACGTGGTGGATATACGTCCCGACAGCATTTCCATAGAGATTCGGCGGCTCAACGGAGAATGCCAGCAGCGCGAGTTCTCCCGGCAGAGGCGGCGGATTTTCTATGAATTTGGCGACAGGCAGAGCCGGATCGTGCATATCTCCAACAGCTTCATCTCCCGGCGGCGCTGTTTCCTCACCAGACGCTATGAGCGCGCGGTTGAGCAGATAAACGAGATGGATGCCGACGTGGTGGTCCACTGCGGCGGGGTGGTCGAGGAGGGGATCCTCCCCAATTATGATCTTGCGCGGAAACGGGTCGGGGAACTTGAACCGCCGGTCGTGTACACACCGGCTGCCCGGGACCTGAATTATCTCGGCTACCATCTGTTCCCCCGTTACTTCGGCCCGATAGACCAGCACTGGTCGAATGAGTGCATCTTTCTGCAGGGGAAGTGTTCCTCCCAGTATGATTCACCCACCGGAGTCCTGGGCCCCACCGAGCGTTCGGATCTTTTCGAACGGGTTGAGGAGCGCCCGGAACCCATACGTGGCGTTTTCCTCCATCACCACCTCGTCCCCGTCCCCCACGCACGAGAGAGGGGACAGCTGGAGGATGCCGGCGATCTGCTGCGAGAGGCGGTTGATCAGAATCTAAGCCTGGTGCTGACCGGCACCTCCTCGCATGCCTACGCGGTGAAGGTTGGCAACACGCTTGTGGTCAATGCAAACAGCCTGAGCAGCGTCTATCAGAGGAGCACCTTCGGCCATTCGTTCAACGTGATTGATGTGTATGAAAAGGCCATAGCCGTCTCCGAAATCAACAGCCTCTGGGGAACACGACGTGTCCTGGGTATGTGGTCAAGGCCCACCATTGAGACATGAGGGGTGCCCGGGGTCGGCAGGACGCCAGGAAGTACCCGCCCCGACGGGGC
>JBKHGK010000037.1:0-10142 GCA_046539705.1 Candidatus Brocadiia bacterium
GTTATCCGTTTCCTTCCGGCCCAAGCAGGTCCCAGAGAGCGCCCGCATGTCCGAGTTTGTGAAGCAGCTGAAGTTTGTCGTCCAGGGCATCCGGCGGGAACAGCACATGGGACAGCGGCGCGAACGCTTCCTCCAGGGTTTCTTCCAGCCAGTCCGGATCGATTTTCGGAGAGAGGTAATAGACCGGTTCCATCAGGTCGGTATCACGGTCTATAACGCCCTCGTCGATGGCGATCTCGTGGAGTTCGGTATCCGGCAGTATACGGATCCCCATAAATACAAACACGGCCGAGCAATCCAGGGAACAGATATTCTGGATTCCCTTCTGCACCGTCTCAGGTGATTCTTCGGGCCCCCCGAACATGAAGTAATGCGCGGTGGCCACGCCGGCGCGCTGGAACATCTCATTTGCCCGCACGACGTCCTTCCACAGGAAGGATTTGTGCTGGCCGCGCAGAGTGGTGTTGCATGCGGCGTCAGTCCCTATCTCCGCTGCCTGTAACCCCGTTCGTTTCATCAGGTCAACAGCCTCCTCCGTGATACTGAGGGGGCTGAAAAAGGCCGACCAGGGTATGGAAATCCCGCGCCGTTCCATTTCATGCAGAACGGCGAGATAGTGCCCACTGCAGTCATTGAACACCGAATCGGTGAAAAAAAGGTAGCTGGCCCCGTGTTCCTGTTTCAGGTTGTGGATATCATTGACCACCTCGGTGGGCGTTCTGTTGCGGATACTTTTACCTTCAAGGGCCGGGTACGAGCAGTAGACGCAGTTCCGCGGACATCCGCGTTTGGTCTGCACCGAAGCGACGCTGCCGTCGGCCAGGTATTTCTGCAGTAATTCGGGGTCATAGGAGGCGGACGGTATATCGTCCGTGTTCAGCCACTGTTCGCCCCGCAGTATGCTGCCCCGGGGAGGAGCCTGGCCACAGTGGATATCGGACAGGAGTTCCGGAAACGCCACTTCCCCTTCTCCCACGATGCCATAGTCGGCGCCGGTGAGTTCCATTATTCGATCCGGGAGGATGGAAAAGGCCGAACCTCCGAGCACCACCCGGGCCGTGCTGTGTTCTCGCACGCAGCTTACGGCGTCGCCTACGGTCTGAAGGTAGCGCTCCTCATTGAGCATGTTGACGTTATCCAGATTGCGCACCGAGATACCCACCACATGGGGGCCGAAGGAGTGCAGCCGTTCGGCCAGAGTGTTCCACCTGTCGTCGTCGGAGGCGTGAATGAGGTCGAGAATTTGCACTTCATGTCCCTCGGCCTCTGTGGCGGAGGCGACCATGCTCAGCCCGAGCGGATAGACGGGGTAGGGGGAGCTCGCGGTATTTGATGATATAAGAAGTACGCGCATTTTATACCCGGCGATAGTAAAAGCAGTTGATGATTGTCGGAACTTTACCCGCTTTTCTCATGAGCCCTGGGGCGACGTCCTAGACCCAAAACAAGCGGGTAATCAGTGATCGGTAAGCTGTAATCAGTAAAAACGAAAATCTCAAGCCGAATTGCCTGTCATCGGCCTTTCACCCGAAACGCTCGCAACTTGCGGATGACCGTTGCAGTAAACGGTTGATTGCACACCGATTACCGATGACAGATCACCGATCACCCTTGTTTGGGGCTAGGAGCGCAGCGGCGCCTGAGACGGGCAAGCCTTCGGGCCGCCGTCAACAACCGATCAGCGACAATCAACCAGTGCCTGAAAACGGCACCGGAGCCAGCTAAACTCAGAACTCAGAACTCGGAACTTAGAACTCAGAACTCAAAGCTACTGTGGCGGCCCCATCCGCACATGAAGCAGAGCATGCAGAAAGGGTCAGTCTTGATCGCGGCCCCATCTTCGTTTCCTCTGCAGTTTGATATCCCGGTAGGTGCCGTCCTCTTTTTCCTTTTTTATGACCTCCACATAAAGCTGGGCCATCCTGACTTCGATGCTGCAGTCCGCATAAAAGGTGTCCCAGGCGTACTGGTAGAGCTCGTTCAATTTATCCACGGACATCTGTGCGGGCTGGAAGACCGTTTCGCCGCACGTGTATCGCGACCAGTCGTTATGCAATATGCGTTGTTCGTCCACGAGCTTCCGACGGATAGCCGTTTCAGGGTAGGGCGTCAGGATGGTGAATTCCGCCAGGTCCAGTTCAAGTTCAAGCAGGAAATCGACCAGCCGTTTTATGTAGTCCTCATCGTGTTCATCCAGTCCCAGCAGGATGGTTCCTTCCACCCCGATGCCGCGATCTTTGAGCTTCCGTACGCGATTGGCTATAACTTCCGACGTATTAACTATGGCCTGGTACACATACCAGCAACCGGCATCCGCGGCGAGATCCAGGATTTCATCGTCGTCTTTGATAGGATGCGAGATCCACTTCTTTTTCAGCGGTTTCAGTGCCCGGAACAGGTCTTTCTCCCATTGATCGTCCTGGGCGAGCGAATTGTCGACGAAAAACAGCCGATTATTGTCAATGCCCGCCACCTCTTCGACGACGTTATCAATCGGGCGGGGGCGGAATTGTCGGCCCCCGAGATACGGTGTGCAGCAGGGGAAACAGTTGAATTTGCATCCGCGGGATGCGTGAACGAGATCGACCATCTGGACACCGCGGAAATTATAGAGGTCCCGATCCAGTATATCGCGCCGTGCCGGTTCTATGATTGACGTATCCGGGAAATCGTGCAGGAAGTCGTAGAGGGGCTTCAGATCGTCGTTTTCGGCATCCAGGAGGATCTCTCTCATATGCCCTTCGGCTTCACCGAGCAGAACGCTGTCCGCATACTGCATGGTTTCTTCGGCGTGGAGCATGGTCCCGATCCCGCCGAATATTACCCGGTGGCCGCGCTCCCTGTATTGCCGGGCAATTTCCCAGCCGCGGGGCATCTGGCAGGTGAGCATGCAGGAGATGGCCACAAGGTCCGCATCGGTGTCCCAGTTGAGGTTCTGAACATTTTCATCCCGGAACGAAACCTCCACATCCGCCGGGAGGGCCGCCGCGAAGCAAACCGGCCCGTGCGGAGGGAGATGGAACTCGGGCTGATTGGGCAGTTTCGGCCATGTGGGGTATACCAGCTCTATTTTCATTGATCCGTTTTCCAGGAAGTAAAGTGATTCAGCGCCTCCGATGGGCTCTTCCAGGCGGGCGCTGCACTGGCGATCTCCTCGAGCGGCCGGGGGCGGCACAATTCTGTCTGCGTCCGTTCCATAAAGGCGCACCAGGTGGTATTCGCATCCTGCCACACTGTGATAACTTCATCTGCCTCCCGGGCGGACAGCAGGTCCGTGGCCGTTGCCATGAGTTCGGCCGCGGGATGGCTGGCCGATTCCACGAAAAAAGTGGGCCCGGTGAAACCGAAGCAAATCGAAACCTCCGCTATGGCCGATGTGGGCAGGGTGTAGATAAACAGGTTCCCCCGGCCCATGGTACGGCCGGCTTTCACGTAGTCGGAAAAGTATTTGCGATTGTTCTCAAGAGTCGGCCCAAAGCCCGACGCCAGTACGGCGACATTACTGTCAGGATCTCCGTTTCCCACCATTTTCCCGGCCGCTTCCAGGGTTATTGCGCAGGCTCCCACAGCATGGGTGACGTTTGGGGGGAAGCGCCCGGAATTTTTGAGGGATCGGGGAAGCAGATCCTCAACGGTGTTGAGAGTCAGCGGGTTGCCCGATCGGTGGATCAGATCCCGGTCTTTTCCAATGCCGATCGCCCGGTCACCATCCGTTATTCCCGACGCTGTTATGCAGTTCATTCGGTTGCTCCGAGGACGAGAGCGCAGTTTACGCCGCCGAACCCGGAATTGGTGGTCATCACCGGTCCCCCCGGCCGCACCGAAGTCGGGTTTGTCCTCACCCAGCCTCTTGCATCGGCCTCCGGGTTATCCAGTCCCACGGTGGGCGGCACGCGGCCCGAGGATATGACGTCACCACTGATAATGCATTCCACCAGTCCGGCTGCTCCGAGGGTATGGCCCATCCCCCCTTTAACCGACCATACTGGGATCGGTCCATTCGTGAAAATCCGGCGCAGAGCCTTCAACTCCATAGCATCATTATACACCGTTCCGGTTCCATGAGCACACACCGCCCGGATAGCGGAGGGATCAACCTCCGCCCGTTCAAGCGCGGCGCGCATCGCTGTGGTCAGCCCCGATCCGTCGCGTGAGGGTCCTGTCATATGGTTGGCGTCGGAGGATATTCCCCAACCCAACAGTCTGCACAGGTGACTGCCGTCTCTCCGGCGGGCCCTGTCGGGGTGGGCGATAATCGCCGCGGCCGCTGCTTCCCCCAGGGTGAGGCCGTCGCGGTCCGCATCGAAGGGACGGGCTCGATCCGGCGAAAGGGCCATAAGCGTGGAGAAGCCGGAATAAACGAACTCGCTCAGTGCATCCGCACCGACGACGACGGTTTCATCCGTTCGGCCGGACACTATCATGTCCGCCGCGCTGGCCAGGGCCACGGAGGAGGAGGCACAGGCGGCGGAAATCACCCGGCAGAGACCTTCTGTGCCGAGTTGCTGCCCGACCGTTTCCAGGAGGTGCACGGGGTTCGCCCTGTCCATCCCCGTATCGTCCTGGTCGAGCACTGCGCGTTCGACATAGTCGATCTCCCCCGTGGTGGTGGCCAAAAGCAGGCCGGCGTCGGGGCTGACGGCCGGTTTGAGGCGCTCGATGAGGGGGGTGAGGATTTCCAGCACCCGAGAGCGCCCGTCGCCATTGAGTCCGGAAACGACAGCGCCACTACTTGTTGTGAAGTCCTCCCTGGCCGGTTCGCATCGTTCCTGTATTGCGCTGCGTCCTGACAGCAGCCCGTTCCGGCAGGCGCTCAGCCCCCTCCCGTAGGGAGTCAGCATGTCGTTGAACGTAATGACGGGGCGTATGTGCTGTGGTGGGGATGGCAAATCAGATCTCTCCCTGTTCCCATTTTTCGCGGCAGCTGGTCAGCAGCTCAGGAGACGTCAGAAGGGGCTCCCCCTCGGCCGTGACGAACATCTGTACGGTGTATCCGGAGGCGGCCAGCGTGCCGTTTTCCTTTACAACTTTATACTCCACGTTCAGCCGAGCACCCTCGTTCCATATCAGTTGTGCGCAGATGGTTACGGTTTCGGCGAGGACGGGCGATGCAAAATAATCCACGTGGAACTGCACCATGGGTGCACGCAGATCTTCCCGCCGGAAATCCTCATACGACATCCCGCAGCGGCGGCCGAGCTTTTCGTTGGCCAGCTCGAAATAGGAGGCGTAGCGGCCATGCCACAGGATTCCCATCGGATCCACCTCGCTGAAGGCAACACGCCTGTTCGTCTCCACCCGGATCGGATCCGGTGTGCCGGGTTCCCGCTCGAAGTAATGGCCCTTCTGTCGCCGCATAGCGGTCATTTTTACTCCCGTTACGAAGTCAGTCAGATCCGTTCATGCCGGATCGAGCCGATAATTCGTCGTTCATCTCGATCTTCACGATCGCGATTCGGGTCCCGTCACTGTGAAGCGTGGCGCTGATGGAGCAAGAACCCGGCCCCTTTTTGATGTCCGCCCCCATCCTGACAGTCATATCCGGTTTGACGGGGGTGAAAAACTTCGCGCGTTTTATCCGTTTGATACTCGAGGAGGTTGTCCCTGCCGCCAGAGAGCAGGCGGCTGCGACGGCATCTATAATGGCGACGCCGGGCAGGACCGGATTGCCGGGGAAGTGATGCCGAAAGCCCACGAAATCCGGCGGCAGTGTGAACTCCGCCTCAAATCCCTCCGGAAAGGAGTTGGCCGTGATAGTGAGAGCGGATTTGAGTTCCTGTCGTATCCGATTCATTGTATCGCTTTCGAGTTCTGGCTCCATCAAATCATAGCTCATAGTTCTGGCCGACATCCAGAGGGCGGTGGATGCCGGCGTCGACGTTCAGTTAATCTGCAGCCCACGATTGCGGATGATCAGCCGGTAACCATAGGTGCGATTGTGAAGCACGATTCCTTCCGGAAATACATATTTCTGTCCGTCGCGTTCGTGCGAAGAGTACTCATAAAACCTGACCCTGCGTTCCACTCCATCATCCACGATCCATTTCTCCAGCAATGCCAGTTCGGGACCTCCGTAGATATATTTGCGTTCGTCCGGTCCGTCACCGTTATCGTTACTGAATACAATCTTATTTCTGCGAACCCTCGCGCGGGTCTTGCTGCCAGGCGACATCGCCCCATAGATGGCACGCAGGTCATCCCCGACGGCGTCGGTGAACTGGGGGTGTTCTTTAAACTCGGGCATGGCATAGAGCAGCTCAGTGCCGTCCTTATTGCCCTTCAAATGGAAGAGGTCGGCGCCGGTGTGAGTCACGCACAGCACTTCAAATGTCCCCTTCGCCCGGTTCACCTCGGCGTATCCGAGTGCCGCTATTTCACGGCTGAAGAGCAACCGGCTGAATTGGAAGATGATCGTATCCTCGGTCTGGAATTGTTGCGGCAGGGAGCGCTCGAACTGATCGGCCACCTCTCCCGCGCTTGTATCCGGGGGGAGCTCGGTCATATCCGGTTGCTCAAACGGCGGGCTGTAGCACCCGGTGAACCCAACAAAAAGCATTACGACCGAAACCAGTAAAACCACCCTGCGGTGGTTATCCGCGGCTCGGATTGTACCGATAATTCGTCGCATGTCTCTCCATGAGGATTAAAATGAGAGTATCGAGTTCACGCGTACCGAACTAATCGTGGCGTCCCAGAGCACAGGTCACACCTGAGGCAGATAAAGCCGCGGGAGACCACGCTAATTCCAGGATTGTCGTGCTAAGAACTGTTGATGCCGGTCAAAGCGCATATTCCCGGCACGGCCAGGATGGCCGTGAGGAATCCTGCCGTCACGCCAACCACCAGCGTTATTCCTATCGAAAACAGCGCCGGATGGGAGGCGAACACCAGCACTCCAGCTCCCATCAATGTTGTGGCGGTAGAGAGAGTTATAGCCCGTCGAATCGACACCAGCGCCCGTGGTGCAGACGCACATCCGTGCACCATAAAGATGCCGTAGTCGATGCACAGACCCACCACGACGATGCCGGCGATCATGTTGGCTATATCCAGTGGCAACCCGGCCAGGGTCATGATTGCGAGAAGCCACAGAACTCCGGTTACCGCCGGCAGAAGGGCGGCCAGAGATCTCCGCAGGTTCCGGACCAGGAGAATTATGACAATTATAATAAAGGCGAGTGCAATTATCGATACTGTCCGCACCTCGGAGGCCACTGAGCGGGAAAGTGTTTCACCCAGGGCGGCCGGGGAAGCCAGGAATCCTCCGGGCAGGTCGTCCAATACACCCCGCACGGTCTGTCGCAGCTCCGGCCGGTCCGGGAGAAACGTCAAAAACATGTATACATCCCCGTGTTTTTTCACAAATCGCTCTTCAAATCGGGAGAACAGTGCGTTGTCAGTCGGGCGGTGGTCCGTTAGCTCCTGGGTGGAGAGCTGCTGGAAAAACCGGTCAAAAGCCTCCGGTTTGAATCCGAATTCCCGCCCCTCACTGCTCAGCCGATCGCGGACGTTCTCAATGCGCTGTTCCGTCCACAGTTCCCTCCACCTGTCCAGGTTGTTTCGTCGGACAGACTGTGCGGGCCAGAGGGTGGCAAGGTTGCTGAACTGATCTTTGTCCAGTTTCTCGGTCAACGCATTATAAAGCCTCTGGTTCATCTGTTCGGCCTCGCGGTAGGTGTCTCCTTCCACCACGGCAACGGCCTGTCCCTCTTCGGTGCCCGTCCAGAGTTTCTGAAACCGCTTTTCCCGGCGGAGTATCTGCTCGGGGGTCCCGTCCAATCGGGTGAGTGTGGTTTCCACCTCCAGTCCCCGGGCCAGCACGGCGCATACGGGGATGGACAGAACGAAAAAAAGCCCTATAAGGATATTGAAGCGCCGCGGCACCAATCCCTGATTTGCGTCTTCATCCGGTTCGGACTGCCCCGTCCGGAAAAACACCGGAAGTATGAACAGTGCCGCTCCGACCGAGAGAGTTATGCTCAGAACAGCGAAGACCCCCAGCTGTCTGTACCCGGGTATTCGGGAGATCACGAAGGCCACAAACACCGACAGGGTGGTGAGCGCTCCCACGCACACGGGGCGGATTATCCGCCTCACGGCGGGCCACGGTTCCGTCTCATGGCGCATGGACATGTATACGTGAATGCCGTAGTCGACGGCTATGCCGGCCAGCACGGCCCCAAACCCGATCACGAGATAGGAGAGCCGTCCGAGGATCAGGGCCGCGAAATTCAGTGCGAACAGAACCGAGATCCCCGGCAGCAGGAATAACAGGATTGCCCGGAGATCCTGGAAAATGCCGAGAAAAAGTATGATGAACCCCACCGATGCCAGCGTCACGGTCAGCCGGATGTCACCGCGGAGTATGTTCTCATTGCTGACGCTATGTGTATGAGCCGCAATCAGTTCCGCTGAGAACCCATCGGATGTGTTCTCCAGCTCCTCATTAACCAATTCCACCAGTCTGCGGGCCCCGACAGTATCGGTCACAGAGATATCGGTGGACAACAGGAGCAGCCCATGTCGACCATTGGGGTGGACCAGATGACCTTTTTCCACCTTGCCGCTGTATCCAAACGATCGAATTAGTCTGTCCACCCGACCCAGAATAAAGGAACTCAGATCCAGAGGATCGCGCCGCAGCAGCTCCACCATGAATCCACCCTCCGGTCTGGCGAGGCGCCCGTACCATTTTTCCAGCACGGCCCTGATATCGTCTCTGCTGAGACGTTTCTCCAGCCTGTTAATCTGTTCTTCGTTGAGCAGTTCCCCCGTTCGTTCCACGAAAAACAGCATCTCCTGCATCATTGTTCCGCCCGAGGGGAAGGTTTCTATGTCCTTCACCGGTGGAAGTTGTTCCAGGCGCTCGGCCAGCCGGTTCATCTCGTCCGTCAGGGGGCGCTCTGCCCCCTCAGGGTCCATCTCGACGCTGACGGCAACTCGGTCGGACAGGTTGGAGTTGTGGAGGAAGGTTACCGTTCGCAGTGCCTCACTATTCTCCGGCAGCATCGTCTCCAGGGACCCCTCGAAAGGTATCCTGAACAGCCCCAGGAAAGCCAGACCGGCGGCGAGCATCGTCAGGGCCGCGACGCGCCAGGGGTGGGACTGAAGGTGCCGGAAGATTCGTTCAGTCAGTGATGAGGCCATGCAAGTAATCGGAAGTGATAATGAAAACTGAGCGGGAAGTCGTCTGTGATATATTGTTTTTCAGTGTATCAATCTATAAGCTGCATCCGCGGTATTACGGCATTGGGAACAAATGGGGAAGAGATCAGCCCGGGTGTTCCCGGCATCGCGGGCAAGATGCTCACGGTTTGACCTCCCACTTATCATCCTCAATCTCTTCATTGAGGACGGCGTCCTGAAAGGTTATTGTTGATATGCTGTCGTTTTCCTCATGTATGGTCAGCGTTTCAAGGTATTTTGCGTCCTCGCTGAAAGACATAATGACGTGTTTGAGCATGTCATCAAACATGCTGTCTTCCCGTGGTATGAACTTCAGTTTGATCGGATCCGTGTCCAGTACGTCCATGGAGTAGGTGTCCAGGAGAGGTTCATAATCGCCGGACAGCCAGAGCGTCAGCTGCTGGAACATAGCGCCGGGGCCCGGGTTATCTTCGAGATCAAGCGTGTTCACCTGGTCGGTATCCTCATCCCATTGCCGGAGCTCTGCCTCCCTGATTACCACGCGATAACGGACAGGTTCGTCCACGTGCCAGGCCAGTTGACCCGGCTTTTCTATGGCCATGTGTCCTTGTATCCGCATCGTTCGGTCCATCACGCCGAACTGTTTTTCCTGGGTAAAAGAGGCGGCGACAGTGGATATGTCGGTCATTTCCTCCTTCAGCTTTTTCAGCACCTCGTCCTCTTGTTTGGAGAGCCCCCCGTCGTCATCGGCCACGGCAGCACCGGCGGCGCACAGGAGGATGAGGGCACAGATCCCGCGAAGGAACAGGGTAGTGGTGAGCCGCATAAACGACCTTCTGGTTCTGTCATGCATGGATTGACCTTTCACTGGGGCTTGCTCTTTCACACACCAAAAGCCCTTCTTATTCTATCACCACGGCGGTGAGGAAGACAGCTTATCGGTTAGTTTATCGTGACATATTCATGTAGGTGGCATCCAGAGCCCCCATTCCGCT
>JBKHGK010000038.1:0-9966 GCA_046539705.1 Candidatus Brocadiia bacterium
ACCAACACCCCGGCAGAAGGCGAATCAATGCGGGAGTGAACGTTGAACTGCCCAATGGGCGGTTATCCGTGCCGTGCCCGGAGAGTTTCTGCATGGCGGGCCCGTCCGGTGTTGCGGAGCCGTTCACAGTAATCCTCCAGCTGCCCCCGCGTGTGGAACGGGCCGCCTTCCCGTATCACATTCCACATGGGATCGGTTGCGCAGGGAGATTCGGCCATCATCTCCGCGTGCCACTGTTCAAGCCGTTTGATTCCTTCACCGACCAGTTCCGGTTGCTCGTCGGCGAGATCGTTCAGCAGGTGGGGATCCTCCGCGACGTTGTACAACATCACCGGGTCCAGGTCCTTCAACCCGTCGTGATAGGTGCGCAGAAGCTGATAATCATCCCATCGCACGCCACGCTGACATGCCCAGGCACAGTTGGCGGATACGATCTGGTCACGTCCCTCCGAGCGTCCCTCCCGCAATGCTGGAGCGAAACTCACTCCATCCCAGAGTTCCGGGATATTTGCGCCCGCCAGTTCGAGGACCGAGGCGGCAACGTCGTTCTGATAATGGAGGGCTGTGTCGGATCGGCCTTCCGGCAGTTCCGGCCATCGGACTATGCATGGCACCCGCGTGGTATTAATATCGGCCGTCTGGTGGTCTCCATAGACGTTCAGCTCTCCCTGATTCTCACTGTGGTCGGAGCTGATAATGATCATGGTGTCATCCAGCACCCCCTGGTCTTCCAGTTCTTCCAGAATCATCCCCAGGTGCATGTCGGCGTACCGGATACCCACATCATAGCCGTCGATCCACCGGCGGTAATCGGACACGGATCGTATCTGGGTCGGAATGCGCGGCAGATCCGGGCCGGGGCCGAATCCACCGAGGTCCAGTGCGCTGTGGGAACCGAAGCCCTCGCAATGTTGTTGGATCAACTCCTCGTTCAACCAATCATCGAAAGGTTCGCCCTCAAAAGGATTGCCGAACTCCAGCGGTGTGCGGTAGGCGGTGTGCGGATCCCACACGTTCACATGCAGAAACCAGTCATCCTCCTGGCCCCGATCCTTCAGCCAATCCAGCGCCAGGGGCACAACCTCGGAGGCTATCTCGCTCCCGCACTTGCCGGTGTTATGCATCTCATTGAACCCGTGATAGAACCACCATGCGCTGTGTCGTTCGGCGAATGGGCTGAACGAGGCGCAATAATAACCGGCATCCCGGAGGGCCGCCGGCCAGGAGTTGCGCTCGGATCCGTAACTGAAACCGCGCTCGGGGCCAACTTTTCGCGGATCAGCGTCGGTGCCGCCGTGATTGACGACTCCGGTATGGATGCCGAATCGCCCGGTGAAAAGCGACGAGCGGGATGGCAGACATGGGGCATCCGAAACGTGGCATTCCTCAAAACGCACGCCCTCGCCCGCAATGCGGTCAATATTGGGAGAGGTGTCGCGGCAGTACCCATAACAGCCGAGATGATCGGCACGCAACGTATCGATGTCATAATACAGAATTCGCATATTGCTATTCTCCGGATATCCCTGCAGATAACGGTGTGAACATCAAGAGCAGGTGACACAAGTGGCATAGTATACGGTGGGCTTTTCCTCGCCTCAACCGACCTATAAGTCCTGCCCCCCGAGCAAAGGTCACAAACCGTCACCCGGTGCAATACGGGGACAAGCACAGCGCAGATTTCTCACATAAAATTGCAGAGATTCGGGCAAACGACGTTTACCCGAGAAGGCGGACGTATCATCCGCATCGACGGCGTGCGGGGAGGCGCCCGCCTTTGTCTGTTCTTATATATGGCGCACTGACGACGCGTGAAATATAGGGGATCCCGGGGCACCTCCGGGCCCGCCCTCCAACGCGTTTCACTGAATACTTGCATTGAAGTAATGGTGCAATTATATGTAAAATCAGTTATCCATAGAAGTTATCAGAACCCCGGAGGAGGAACGTGCAGATAACCTGTCCCAGATGTGGCGAACCCTTCACCTCCGAATCGCCGGAGCGTGTGGTGAGGTGCCCGGAGTGCGGACATGAGTTTGATCGGGCGGAGGGGGTGGAAACACCGCCCATGGCCCACCACGCGGCCCGGAAAAGGGATCACGATGATCGACAGGACAGTTCGGAAGAGGATGCGGAGTCAGAGGGCGACGGATTGGAAAAGCCCTCGATGCAGCCGGACTGCCCCGAATGCAGGGCCCCGTACGGACCACGGGTTGAAAAGCTAAAGGGAGGGTTCTACCGATGCATGCGCTGCGGCGCGGTTTTTTCCCCCGATCGGTCCGGCCCGTCCGTGGGGCAATCAGATTCGCCGGATCGGTCCCCGTCGGCCGCCGGCCTGGCCGAAACGAAGGAGCGGGAAGGTTTTCCGGTGACGGTCACTCAGGCGGAACGGGAAGCGGAGGATGATGAGACGGCCGGGATAAACTGGCTGCAGGAGCGACTCGGGGATCGTTATGAGATCCTGGAAAAGATCGGCCGCGGGGGAATGGGGTTAGTCTACAGGGCACGCCAGAAAAACCCGTCCCGTATCGTGGCGCTGAAGGTTATGCGCGGGGGAGCCCTTTCGTCGGAAAAGGCACGAAAGAGGTTCAGAAGGGAGGCCGAGGCGGCGGCGCGCATCCAACATTCGGCGATCGTACCGGTTTATGAGGTGGGCGAGGTCGGCGGGCAGCCCTACTACACCATGGCCTACGTGGAGGGGGAAAACCTTCAGACCTACGTCCTCGAGAACAGCCCCGAACGGGCGGAAATATGCCGGATCATCGCCGAGGTCTGCCGGGCCGTTGACAGCGCGCACCGCCATGGCATCGTTCATCGCGACCTGAAGCCCGGCAACATACTGATCACGGAAGAGGGTGAGATCCACATTCTGGACTTCGGCCTGGCAAGAATGATCTATCAGGAGGAGGGGGAGAAGAGCCTTCTGACCAAATCCGGCGATATTCTTGGCACCCCTCATTACATGAGTCCCGAACAGGCGACCGGGGCGCCGGAGGAGATTGATTCGCGATCCGACGTATACAGCATAGGGGTGATGCTCTATGAGCTGACAGTGGGTATGCCTCCGTACAACCTCCAGGGGCTTCAGGGTATGGAGGCGTTGAAAGTGGTGAGGGATGCGGATCCGGTGCGCCCATCACTGGTGCATCCGCTCATCTCGCGCGACCTCGAAGCAATCATTCTGAAAGCCATCGAAAAGGAAAAAAGCGCACGGTATCGCTCTGCCGCCGCTTTCGCCAGGGATCTGGACAACTTCATTGAAGACCGTCCCGTCAATGCTCAGCCGCGAACTCTGGGCTACAGAATGCGCAAGTTTATATGGAGAAATCGGAAGACGCTTCTGCCGGGCGTCGCCGTATTTCTGATCTTCCTGCTGATCGCCAGCGTGGTCGGTGGTATGTGGCTGGGGGCGACTCGGGAGGCCCGACAGCTGAAGGCGGAGCTCCAGCAGGTGGCCGGTGGGGTGGATAACGTATCCGATTACATTGTCAGGCAGGCTGAGGACGGGAACTGGGAAAATGCCCGGTCCAATGCCCGGTTCGCCGAATCCACCTGGCCGGATCGGTCCGAAATAAAGGGGCTGGTGGACCGAATTCGTAAAATGGCCATGCGACGGGTGGATTCGTTGATTGAACAACGAAATAGCGCCGTCCGAAACCAGGACTATCAGAAGGCCCGGAAGTTGAATGAGCGTCTGAGCGGACTGGCATCGCGAATGCCGTTCAATGAACCGGCGCAAAGAGCCCGGGAGGAAACTCCTGGGTTCAGGACACTTTGTCTTGCGGACCTGAAAAAGGTATTGCAGCAGGCTCACGTATATACCCGGGAGGACTGTGTGGACCGCATTGACAGGTTTCTGGATGAATTTGAGGAAGGGGATCAGGCCAGGGCCGCCTCGCAATGGCGGGAGAAATACAACAACGCCGAGCCCGAGTTTTACGCACAGCTTCACCTGAGAGCGGTCAGACGAAATATCGATAAGGGAGCCTGGGAGGAGGCCCGCAGAGTGCTCCGTGAGGCGCGCAAATTCATGACCGGCGAAAAGCTGGACGGCTCGGAACGGCTCAGGGAAAGATCTGAAGAGCTGGAACACAGGATAAAAACCACCATCTGGCCGGGAACAGTCCCGGATCTGAGACTGCGCGAGATGCTGCATGGCCATACCCAGTTTGTGAAAACGGTCGCGTTCCACCGGACGTTCGATCGGCTCATCGCAACTGGTGGGACCGATGACACGGTCAGGCTCTGGAATGGCCAGGAAGGCACTCTGGAACGCACTATTCCCCTTCCCACCTCTTCGCGCGCGGTTGCGTTCCATCCGGAAGATAAAAGGCTCGCCGCGGGAGACAACGACGGTACGATAAGAGTATGGTCCCTCAATGACGGACAAGAACTGCTGAACTGGGGGAGCGGACATAAGATGCAGATCAAGGAGATGGAGTTTACTCCGGACGGGACGTTGCTCCTCTCCGGATCCGTCGATTCGCTCCGGCTCTGGAAAATGGGAGAGGAAAACGCCGGGCGAAGACGGGTTTATGCGAAAGCACGCATGCCATTTGCCCTGAGCACAGATGGCAGTCGGATATACGCCACCACTCATGACGGTTCGGTGGGGGTGTGGAATCTGGAAGAGAGTTCACCGGCCGAAGTATGGAAACTGCCGTTTGTCCCCGCAGCCATCGATACCTGCCCGTCCGGGGAAAAGATTGCTGCAGGAGGCAAGGAGGGCGCAGTTGTGATCCGAAACCTGCGTTCCGGTAAGTTGCTCCATTTCCCGCCGGTGCATTCCGGGAAAGTCATGGCAGTGTGTTTCAGTCCCGATGGCCGCCTTCTGGCAACGGCCGGTCGAGATACGAACGTGATACTCTGGGACGTCTCCGGTAACGACTCCCCGGAGAACCTGCGCACCCTCACCGAACACGAGGGCTGGGTCTTCGATGTGGCGTTTTCACCGGACGGACGGCTGATAGCATCGGTGGGCAACGATGGACACGTGAACCTCTGGGATGTGGATGCAGAGAGGGCGGGGAACAGGTAAAATGAGAACAATCCTCCGTGTGGGTACGGGGCGAATAATATTGGACGTATTTATCCTCTGAACTCCGGGCAAACGGAAAGGAATCAAAAAATGAGCCGGATCTACAATGCCGACGAAGTCTATGAGATGGGAGAACAGATAGAACGTGACGGGCGGAGCTTTTACCTGCAGGCGGCGGAAAACGCGGATTCTGTTGAGGTGAAGGAGCTGCTGACCGAACTTGCGGACATGGAAAAGGACCACGAACAGCTTTTCCACGATATGCGAATGGAAGTTCGGGATTCGGGCGTATCGGCACCCACTTTTGATCCGGATCAGCAGGCCCCGCTCTATCTGCAGGCCACTGCCGAGACCCACGTCTTTAACATCCATAAAGACGTATGCGATGTGTTGACCGGGGAGGAGACGACCGAGGAGATACTGACAACCGCCATAGCATTCGAGAAGGACACCGTCGTCTTTTTCCTGGGCCTGAAAGACCTGGTCCCGGAGGACCTGGGAGAGGACAAGATTAACTGGCTGGTGGAACAGGAGATGGAACACATAACCACCCTGGCCGGCCAGCTGCGGTCAATAAAAGGGTAACCCGTATATTTCACAAACCCAAACGTTAATCATTCCAAAAGCAACTTCAGCAAACGTGAATCGCACAGTCACAGACAGGTTTATAACAACAGGGTGTTTTTAGCACATGCCGGCCCGTGAAGGGGCACCAACCCCCTTCCGGTAACAAAGGGCCCTGCCGATGTGTCTGTCGGTACGGAGCCGGTTCCTGGCCGGCCCCCGCATTCAGGAGGATCGAGCCACCAGCGACCTGATGGACTCCGAATCCGGATTTTTTATCACTCCCCGTTCGGTAATTATCGCCATCACATGGCTCGCCGGAGTCACATCAAAGGCCGGGTTATAGACATCCGTGTTCTCCGGCGCCGTTCTGTGATCCCCCCAGCAGGTAATCTCCTCCGGGTCACGTTCCTCGATGGGGATATCCTCGCCCGAGTCCAGTTCCATATCAAAAGTGGAGACCGGTGCGGCGACGTAAAAGGGGATGCCGTGTTCCCGGGCGGCCAGGCTGACGCCGTAGGTGCCGATTTTGTTGGCCACATCTCCGTTGGAGGCTATCCGGTCCGCTCCCACAACCACCGCATCGACCCGGCCTTCTCTGATAACAACCGGCGCCATGCTGTCACAGATCAACGTGACGGGGATATCGGCCTCCTGCAGCTCCCAGGTGGTCAGGCGGGCCCCCTGCAGAAGGGGGCGCGTCTCATCAGCAAAGGCGCTCACCTCTTTCCCCTTTTCCTGTGCGGCGAAGAGCACGGCCAGGGCCGTGCCGTAATCCGCCGTGGCCAGTCCGCCCGCATTGCAATGTGTCAGCACGGCGGCTCCGTCCGGGAGCAGTTCCGCGCCGTTGCGCCCGATCGCCCGGCAGGTCTCCCGGTCCTCCTGCAGGATCTGTTGGGCCTCCTGCAGCAGCCGCTCATGGAGTTCGGCCGGTGGACGTTCTTTGTTATGGACCGCGGTGCTTTCCATCCGTTCCAGGGCCCAGAAGAGATTGACGGCCGTGGGGCGGCTCGTCTCAAGATAGTCTTTGATCCGCTGCAGATCCTCCATGAAGGAGGGGAAATCCTCCGCCTCCGATTCCTGCAGCCCGAGCACCAGCCCCATGGCTGCGGCAATGCCGATGGCCGGAGCCCCCCGGATGCGCAGCATCCTGATCGCCTCCCAGATATCTTCTTTGTTGCGGCATTCGATGTACTCGCATTCCACCGGGAGCCGGGTCTGATCGATCAGTTCAACATGGCCGTCCGGTCCTCCTGACCATCGGATTGTCTCAACGGGCATGATATAACCTCCTGGTAACGGAAGGTGCAGTCGGCTTCACGGATGACCCATGAAGTGGGCGCTCAGGCGCCAAATTTATCGAGCAGGGCGGCGTTGGACAGCATGAGGCTGATCAGGTGCTGGGCGCGGAAAATGCCCAGAGGGCCGCCGTTGCAGTGCTGTTCGGTAAAGCGTTCCACACCCGAAGCGTCACACCGGGGTGAGTGCAGCATAAGCGGAACTGGATGCCAGCTATGCAGTTCCATGCAGCAGGGCGTGGAGTGATCGCCGGTAATCGCCACCACCTCCGGGTTGGCCTCAAGGATCATCGGAAGCGCCGCATCGGTCTCCTCTATAACCCTGACCTTTTTGTCGAAGTCGCCGTCCTCTCCACCCTCGTCGGTCTTTTTCACGTGGATGAAGTGATAATCGTAATCACGGCGGGTCTCCAGATATGTGTTGAACTCATCCTCCACGCTTGTTCCGGTATCAAGCAGATCCATCCCGGCCAGCTGCGCCAGTCCCCGATACATCGGATACGTGGCGATGGCCCCGGAGCGCAGCGAGAATCTCTCCTCCATCCCATCTATCTGCGGCAGTTCGGCGACCCCCCTGCAGAGGATAGCGTTCATGGGTTCGCAGCCCTCAAGCGCATCCAGGGCCCGCTGCTGAAACTTGGCCACGATACGTGCGGCCTTCTCCGCCTCCGGCCCCGTCGGTTTCGGCTCGTGGAGCGGCTCCCCGTTTTCGTGGGGGTCGGTATCCGTTACACCCTCATTCAGGCCGGGCCCGCGGAAGATCACCGCAAAGCGGTGTCCTTTCCCCGGTTGTATGATAATCTCACAGTCCTCCACCTCCCCGATTTCTTTCTGCAGAAGCTCGCACTTCTCGGCAGTCCGCTCGGTCTCGGGCCGGCCGGCACGTCGGTCGGTTATTATCCCCTCCTCGATCGTGCATATGTTACAGCGAGCGGCAAGGTCACCCGGCTGGACATTCATATCAATCCCCACCGCCTCCAGAACGCCGCGACCGATGATGAGCTCACGCGGGTCGTAGCCGAAAAGCCCCAGGTGTGCCGGGCCGCTTCCCGGCGTTATGCCGTAATCCACCGGGAGGATGCGCCCGACGGCGCTGCGGGGGGCGAGATCATCGAGATTCGGCGTATCCGCCACCTCAAGGGGTGTCCGCATACCAAAATCCGGATGGCGCACGTCGCCAACCCCGTCCATCACCAACAGCACCAGCGACATGTCCTCGCGGGGCCAGGCGGAACGATCCTTCACGAGATTCTGCGTAATTTCCGTTGTTTTCATACCGAAATTTCCTTTCCTCTATTCTGAATCAGGTTTCTGTCCGGAAGCTGCGGGGCGATTGACGACGTATCAACCACGATCCGCCAGGTCGTACATGGCCACGATATAGGGATGATCCTCGTCGTATTCGGTGAGGGGGCTCGCCTCCTCCACCCGCCCGATGGGCCGGCGGTTGCTCCCCTCCGCATTCGTGGCGCCGTCCCCGAGATCATCTCTGGCCTCATCGGCAACCTCCCGGAGTTTTTGGATCACCGAGGGGTTGTCTTCGGATACGTCGGTGGTCTCACCGACGTCGTTTTCCAGGTCATAAAGTTCCTCGACGGGCTCACCGCCTTTGCGCACGTGAAGTTTCCAGCGTCCGACCCTCACCGCTTCCAGCTCCTCGCTCCTGTAGTAGTAGAAGGCATCGTAGGGGCTTTCCGCCTCCGCGTCGCCGCCCATGAGCGGACGTATGTCGTGTCCGTCAATAATACGGTCCTGCGGGACCTCGGCGCCACAGAGCTCCGAAAGTGTGGGCAGTATATCCATGGCCGTGGAGAGTTCGGTGCAGGTCTGTCCTTCGGGGATCTGGCCCGGCCATCGCATGATACACGGCACCCTCATGCCGCCCTCCCAGGTTGTACCCTTCGTGCCACGGAGCGGGGCGTTGGAACCTCCTTCGTCGCGGTTCCGGCTCCCGTTATCGGAGGTAAATATGACGAGAGTATTCTCGTCCAGCCCCAGGCGTTTCAGCTCGTGCATGATCACCTCCACGCTCCAGTCCACACATTCCACCGCCGCCCCGTAACGTCCGTTATCGGACTGTTCCATGAACCTGTCGGGGGCATACAGTGGCAGATGCACGTACATATGCGCAAAATAGAGAAAAAACGGATCGTCCTGGTTGTTCCTGATGAATTCAACGCATTCTTCCACATATCTCTCGGTGAGCCCGGCCTGGTCGGGCTGTTCCTGAATCACGCCCTCGTCCCGCAGCAACGGCAGCGGCGGGCCATCCTCGCCTCCACCCCTCTGGCGGCCCATATCGTTGCTGTATGGCACGCCATAATAACTGTCGAACCCATGGCGTGTGGGCAGGAACTCCGGCTGATCACCGCAATGCCATTTACCGACAATTTTGGTGGCATATCCCTGTTCTTTCAGCAGCTCGGCCACCGTCACCTCCTGGTCCGAAAGACCAACCGGATGACCCGGGAACAGGACCCAGTCCCCCTCAAAGCTGTCGAATCCGATCCTCCGCGGATAACACCCGGTCATCAGGGCGCCCCGGGACGGCGAACATACGGGGGCGGGCATATAGAAATCCGTAAAACGGGTACCTTCGGCGGCCATCCGGTCCAGAGCAGGCGTCCTGTTGCGGTCCGAACCATAACAGCCCAGATCGCCATAACCCAGATCATCACAGTTTATGAGAATGATATTCGGCCTATCGGTCGATTTGCGCATGAACTTTGTCTCCTGTTTGCCAACTCGGGTTTCTTGTGATATCTCACCAGGGAGGAGGATATTGAACCGTGATTTATTGTTGTCGTCAACCCGATGCAACCCGGAGAGCTGTTTGCGCTGTGGATTTTCACGGCCGGGCCGCCACCCCATTCCCCCGGCAAGAATCCTTTTCTCCGCTTTTCACACGGGCAATCCTCTTTTATCCGTTCCCGAAATGGTCATTGAGCTGCGGGTATCAACACAGGCTACGGCCAAATTCCCGTCGTTCGTACATTCAACGGCTGCCCCTCTCAGCACCTGACTGTGAAGGCCGCTAACCCGCGTATTTCACAAACCTCAAACGTT
>JBKHGK010000039.1:0-9894 GCA_046539705.1 Candidatus Brocadiia bacterium
TTGGCAAGGGAGACGCCAGAGTGGTGGATAATCGGATATCGGACTCGAGCAGACGGACAGTGGGGCTAATCCTGTTTGCAGCCGTGCTTGCAGGGGCGCTTTTCTGGCTATTTGATGCCATGATGCTGGTCTATGTTTTCCCGCGCGATCCGGATATAACACTCCAGGAGGCGGTTTTCCACGCTGGACCTTATTCGACCTATCATCGGATGCTGGTTCTGGCAATTGCTCTGGGGCTGGGGCTTGTGGCGGAATACCTCGCCCGCAAACGCCGCAGAATACAGGAGGAACATGATCATTTATTTGAGCTGTCCAGCGATCCCCTGTGCGTGCTGGATGATCGGGGCCATTTTAGCCAGGTGAACCCCGCCTGGAAAAAGGTGCTCGGGTGGACTCAGTGGCAGCTTCGAGGTCGCCGGTGGGTGGACCTCGTACATCCGGATGATCAGGAGGATGCCCAGTACACCCAGAAGGATTTTTCCCTCGGCAACGAAGTCAGCGAGATAGAGCTGCGCATGAAGGACCACGAGGGCGAATACCGGTGGATACTCATGGCCGGAAGCCCGAGCGGTGAAAAAACCTATGCCGTCGCGCACGATATCACCCACCGTAAAGAGGCCGAGGAGTCCATAAAAATAGCGCGCCAGGAAATGGAAAAGAAATTCAAAGAGCGATCCGAGGAGCTCAGGCAGGCCTATGAGAAGCACGAAGATGCCCAACAGTTCTATACCGAGGTTTTGAGAAATGTTGCGGTTGGACTGTTGGTGACCAACAGTGAGGGCAGGATACGTTTGACGAACCGCGAGTTCTGCAACCTGACCGGTTATGCCCCCGAAGACCTCCGCAGCCGGGAATTCCTGGACGAACTGGTGGCCCAGGAGGACCGGGAGAAGGTAGGACAGCACCACCAACGATGTCTCGAAACACCGGCAGAGGCCGCTAATATGTTGGAATTCAAACTCACCGCCCGGGACGGTACAGAAAAACCTGTGGTCGCGCGAATCGGCTCGATGGTCGAATCACAGATGGTGGTTTACACCGTGCTGCCGGGTAAGTAGGGCTAAAGGTATATCAGCAGATCGTCAGTCAGAGATCACTGCTTTCCAAAAGAGCAAGCCGGGCAAAATTCAGGGCATGTCGTGCCGCACGATCCTTGATATGCTGGCGATCTCCCCGGAGATCCAACCGGTGAACACGGGATTCCCCGCGCAGGGTTACTCCACAATACACAAGTCCCACGGGCTTTTCCGCAGTACCGCCTCCCGGCCCCGCAATGCCCGTTGTACTGACTCCCATCTCGGCTCCGGATTGTCGGCAGACCCCTTCCGCCATCGACGCTGCCACTTCCGGGCTCACGGCTCCGTGTTCTTCTATTTCGTCGGCTGAGACGTCCAGAATATTGATCTTGGCTGCATTGCTGTAGGCCACCACGTCCAGGAGAAAAAACTGGCTTATCCCGACCACATCAACCACCATGCTACCCGCCGCACCACCGGTACAGGATTCGGCAATGGCCAGGCGGACGTCCGTCCGGTCAAGAAGCTCGGCAACCGCCCCGGCAAGAGTCATCTCATCGCTCCCGAAAACCGCTCCGCCAAACCGCCTTTTCAGCTCCCTTTCGTCTTTATTCAGAAGCTTTTCCGCCCGGGAACTGCTCTGGGCCCTTGCACTCAGGCAGATCGAGACGACGCTTTTGTCCACGGTAAGCCCCACGGATGGGTTTCGGTGCCGTTCCGTCATGTCGGCGATTTTGCGATCGACTTCGGATTCCGGGACACCGAAAAGATGGACTTTTCGCGTTTGAGTTGAGTCCCCGGGGCCTTCCGTGAGGTATGGCAGAACAGAATCCTCGAACATCGCGCGCATCTCCTCCGGCACTCCTGGCATCACCACCAGTGTGGCCTCCCCGGCCGAACAGGCAAAACCGCAGGCGGTCCCCCGGGGATTGGGAAAGACTTCCGCCCCCCGCGGGAACATGGCCTGACGTCTGTGCGCGGGGTCAAGCGGCACATCGTGGTGCTTCAGTATGCGGCGCACGTGGTCCAGCGCGTGCGCATCTTGCTCCAGCCCCCGGCCCACCACATCCGCAACGACCTGACGGGTGTAGTCGTCCGCCGTCGGACCCAGTCCCCCTGTCAGGATTACCAGGTCAGTCTCCTCGGTGGCCCGGTGCAGCTCCCTTCCTAACCGCTCCGGCACATCTCCCACCGTGCAAATACGGGAAATCAAATATCCCCGTGTGTTCAGGGTGCGGGCGATATATGGACCGTTGGTATCCCGGGAATGCCCCGTCACTATCTCATTACCGGTCGATATTACCGTTACTCTCATCGTTTCGTTACATCCAGAGCGGTGGTAGTTGAGGGAGGCAGCCTCAGAACAGAAACTTCAATCCCCTCATCCGGTCAGATTCCCATCAGTACCCGGGAGCGTCAGGGATCGTGCTTTCTCACTGTCGAACAGGCTGTTGGGGGACTGTCGCCCGATGGCCCTTGCATTTCCCCTGTAAAGTTGCATTTTTACCTTCCCGGTAACTTTCTCCTGAACCACATTCACAAAAGCGTTCAGAGCTTTGCGCAGATCGGAAAACCAGTTCCCTCCGTATACGAGCTCGGCGTAGCATTGTCCCACGCGGCTTTTGGCACGGAGCGTGGCATAATCAAGAGTTAATTCTTCCAGGGCGCGGTGGGCCTCCATAAGCACGGTTGCTCCCGGAGCTTCATAAACTTCCCGTGCCTTGCATCCCGCCAATCGGTCCTCCACCACCTCCTTCCGTCCTATCCCGAGGCGCCCGGCTTTCTCGTTCAATCGGCGCACAAGCTCATGTGGTGGAACATCCTCACCATTCAGCGCCACGGGTACACCCTTCTGAAAGGTGATGGTCACTTCTTCGAGTTCTTCCGGAGCACAGGCCGGGTCATTGGTGGACCTGTAGCACTCCTCGGAAAGGGCCTCCCAGGTGCCGACGTCAGGATTTACACTGATCGCCGAACCCCAGAGATTGGTATCAAAACTCAGTGCGGGGTTGAGTCCCTCCATGGGCTCGATATCGTGTTCCCGGGCATACTCCACCGCTGCCTCGCGGCTCTGAAGCGGCGGGATTTCGTCCGGCCCTATTATGTTAAGTTCCGGGGCCAGTGCTTCCACGTTCAGGGTAAATCTGGTGATATCATTACTCCGGCTTATCGCCCCGAGGGCCACCGATTTACATCCCTCCTCCCGGGCCATCCGCACGATGACGGCCGCGATCAGCGGACGTGTGAGTGCACCGCTCAACAGGTAGTTATGCTCGTATACAGCCGAGGCCTGCAATGCGCGGAAAGCATAGTCAGAGATGAATTCCTCCCGACAATCCTCCACGTGTGCCCCCCGGGCCCCCAGATCGACGGCATATTCGCCCAGCTCCCACGTTGCCGGCATCTGGCCGAGTTCAACCACAACTGCAGTGACGTTCGCACGCCTGCGTTCCACCAGCCAGTGCAGACAGACCGAGGATTGCAGGCCACCAGTAAAGGCCAGAATTATGTTTTTGTCCATACAAAGAGCTCCATATGTTGACCGCACGAAAATCAGATCCGTCCCGTTCGTCCGCCCATCTTAATCCATATCGTCCGGCGGCTCCGCCCACAGGACGGCAAATACGAATACGAGGGCATATCCGACTCCCCGAACCAGATAATCAGTGAAAAAGATACCAAATCCGGTGGCCCCCAGAGAGGCCAGGGCCGCAATTTTCAGCGAATAGGCGAAGCGCCCCTCCTCCACCTGATCGGATCCCAGATGTTGGAGGCCCCGACGGGTAAACATACACACGACCAGAAGCAGCGCTAACAGGCCCAGAAAACCGGTTTCCACCGCCCATACAGCTACGAATGAGTTGCCGCCCCGTTCCATCAGGTCCTTTTCCGCCTTCGGAACCCCGTACGGGCCGTAATCCCTGTCACTGTAGTACCTGTTGATGTTGGCCTGATAATTGCCGAGCCCGACTCCGGTTATCGGATGGCGAGCAAACGCCAGTATGGAGGGCTGCCACTGAATGTATTTCTGTTCCCACGGGCTGTAGGGCGCCGTTTCGAGCTGAGCTGGCTCGCCTGACTTATTCAGCTCAGGGTTGATCGAGTACACAGGCAACGTACGAAAAGCATCTTCCGAACGCCGCATCATGAGTGAATCCACCAGGATATTACCCGGCTTCTGTGGCGCATAGGCAAAGAGGGCCCCGAAAAAAATGAAAAGTGCGGCGGCCACGCCCACAAAATACCGGCGACTCCGGACCCGTGAGAGGATTAGCACGCTGCTTATCGCTGCGGCCCACAGGGCCCCGTGCAATATCAATACAAGAC
Source organism: Candidatus Brocadiia bacterium (assembly GCA_046539705.1). Classification (GTDB taxonomy): domain Bacteria; phylum Planctomycetota; class Brocadiia; order SM23-32; family SM23-32; genus CAZXYF01. The sequence continues at coordinate 4,344 of JBKHGK010000039.1, forward strand.
CGCCCAGAGCGAAAAGCAGAGCCTTCACCCTCAGCCCAATATTCTCTCCCCAGAGGAAAAATGCCCAGAAAAAAGGTATTACCAGGGTCAGCCAGGCGCCCAGCACATTGCGGTTGCTGCCCGTGTCGGTCTCTGACACACCACCATCCTCGGCCGTGTATCCAAAACTCCCGTCAACCTGCTGAACGGATATAGCTGCGCCTCCCTCAAGGGCAGCATGATCCGGGGGCCGGAGCTTGACGTATTCCCGCAGCCCGAGCAGTATACCCAGGGCGCAGGCAAGGCAAAAAGCAACGAACAGACGCCGTCGCCAGCGGGGATCCGCCAGATAATCCGTGAGCAGGATAAACGCGCAGACGAAAAAAAGGAAAAACTGTACCAGCTGTTTGATCCCCTCCCCGTATCCCATGGTCGGTGCCGAGGCCCAGGAGGGGACAGTTTTCCACCACGGGAGTATTGAGAGTAGACCAACGGCGAACATCCCAACCAGCGGGAGAGGATATCGTCGAAGCCGGTCAAGGAGAGTGCCGTCCAACCACCTCAACACCACCCAGAGGACAAAACCCAGCAGAAAAAAGACGTCCGCCAGTATAATGTTGACGGCCGGGACAAGGGACAGCAGGAAACCGTCCTTGCCACTCTCGGACAAAAGGAGTTGCAATGACTGCCTTATCGTAAGCTGGGTTGGGTGGAGCACCAGGCCGATTATGACCAGTACAGGGGGGAGAAAAGGTAGCCCGAGCCGTAGTAGATTCAGCAATTCTGTTCCCGGGAATTCAGCTTTTACCTCCCGCGGAGTCTCCTCAATCTGTCCCATCTTGAACCGCCTTTTGTACAATGTTCAGCAGGTAAACCATATCCTCATGCATGCTCAGTATTGCATCCGCCATCTGTTTGCTTTCAAATTTCCGATCGCGCCGGCACAGAACATATGTGCCTTTCTTCCCCGCCTGGATCTTCCACAGACATTCGGTGTTTTCCCGTTCACAAGCATAATCCCCGATGGGGTCATATCCCAGTTTATCGGCCACACCGGCCAGCAGCTTGTGGATCTGTGATATATGGCGGAGAGAATACCTGACCGCCAGCAGAACGAAGAAGCCATCACCGTCAGATATCAGCTCCAGATCCACCTTGGTCTTGCCCATGTAATAGCGAGCCCGGGGACGGCGATCATCGGGCGCATCATAATCGGGCATGAACTGTTCGTCTCGTATTCTCTGCGCCAGCACGCGGGCCGAACGGGCCAGTGGAACACCGTCCTCGTCTTTCGTCCAGTCGGATTTTTCTTCGTGGTCCGATTCCTTCGCCCCTCCATTCTCTTCCGGCCCTTTTCCGGGGGGGCTGACCTCTTCCGGATTCTTCCCCCTACCCGACGAATCCGTCTCATCCGGTTGGGGTATAGGGCCCTGTCGGGCGCCAGCTTCTGCTTCGGCATCTTCCGTGCTCTGCAGGGCCTTCTCCATGGCCAGCGCAAATCGGCTTTCCTGCTCTCTGGTGGCCTCGCTGAGTGTTTCTTCCTCCTCCTCACGCTTTTTGCGTCCCTGTTCCATCTCTTCCTGCCGGCGAATCTTCTCCATTCTCTCCCGGACGGTCCCGTCAAGGATTTCCCGACAGGCCTGCATGCTGTTCTCTGGCAGGAAATCCTCCCATACCGGGAGTATATATTCATCAAACTCCTCGCGGCGATCTTTATCTCTCTCCTGCTGGTCGGCAATACCAAGGTCCAGCGCCATGCAGACGGCCCTGAAGTATTGCTTCAGATCCTCGGTTGGGGGGGCCGGATCCGGGGAGGGAGGATCGTTCAACAGCTGATCAAAACACCGCATAAAAATGGGGTACGGTATTTCACGGCGAGGATCCTCATACAGTTCTTGTATCGTTTCCACCGGATCATCTAATGGGCCCATATTCCCTCCCTGGAGGCGCGATCTGTTGTCATTCAAACCGGCGTGATCTGTCCTGCAGCTTAGCCCTGTATGAGAATGCGGTCATCGGACCGGGAGCGCGAGTCAGGGGTTGGTGCGCATCTCGTAGCTCCCCCGGTAAAGATACGCCGATACAGATGTCCGGCGTATGCGGGGCATCGTCCGGACCCGTCTCTGGGATTCAGATCCGGATTTTTACACAGAGTTCAGCCAGCGTCAACCACACGAATCAGCCTCGGGCCCTTTACGGTATCGTGACCAGGGTTTGATTGCGGAATCTTACCGGGATCAGACACGTAGTTCAGGTAAAGGGACCCGGATATAAACACTAATCAATGCTGTCCACAAGGTTCATCAGGCGCCGGCCGTATTCCACATAGGTGTCGAATGCTGCACCTTCTCCGGATGCCTCTTTCCCTTCATGAATTACGGCCTCGAGATGTGGTTCGATAGAGATGCCGCCGTCATAACCGCGGGAAAAGAGGTCACCGAGCACCTCCTTCACGTATCCGTCTCCTTCACCGGCAAATGTATAGCGCATACCGTCCTCTTCCATGACACCGTCTTTGATATGCACATACACCACATGATCCCGTACTGCTTCATAATAATCCCAGGCATCCTGGCCATGTCCAACCGGATTCCCTGTATCCCAAACGAGTTTCAGATGATCGGAGCCGACCCTTTCAAGCAGTTCAAGCGTCTGCTCAGGGCCCTGTCCGCCCCATCCATCACAGTTTTCGTGGACGAGCACAATGTCCGCCTGTTCGGCCATCTCCGCAAGCGAGGACAGACGACGAACGACCTCGTCCCTCCATTTGTCCTCCGGCCATCCCGCATTGGGATAACTCATGGTGCGGATGTATCGACATCCAAGTTCTTTCATGCGAGGGATGGCTCTTTCCAGTTCCGCCCGGTCGATGTCGGGATGATTGATAATCGGCCGGGACCAGTTGCAGAGCTGTGAGCCGAAGTCCGAGACACCGAGCCCCGCCCCGGTCACCTTTTCAGCGACATTCTGGAAAGCCTCCTCGCTCAGGTCAGTGACATTCACTCCGTTTACGTTCCGCAGCTCAATGTGTTTCCAACCGAGTTCCTTATGAGCCTTTATCTGCTGCTCGATATTCTGACCGGCCTCGTCCGCAATCCCAGAAAAATACATGTTTCATCCTTTTGACCACTAAAGTTTGATTTGAAACGTAGATCGTTCCGCCCTCGGTATTGGGGGCGGGAGTCTCGCAATACAGTTTTTCGGACAACCTACTGTGTGGTACCCAGCTCAACATCGGCTTCATCCAGCAGCTCCTCGAGTTCCTCTTCACGGTCGGCCCAGTGCCGTTCCACCAGTCCGACGATAACCTCACGGCTGGTGTCTTCTCGCAGGAGGTTTATGTCGCCCTGGATGAGCTGGAAGGTGTATTCGGCGAGATCATCAAACTGATCGGAGAAATATTCCTCGAATATCTCTTCCACTTCCTCCGCCCATTCCCGGTCTCTGAGCCACTCATCGTTGGATAGCAGATACCAGGCGAGAACCCTGTACCCGCGATCACGGGTATCCGATCCACCCATTTCTGCATAACATCTCGCAATGCTGGTCGTGGCGTCAAACTGGATCCGTTCGCCCCGTTCATCTTCCATATTTTCGGCCAGAGATTTGGCCTCCCGCCAGTAATCTAAGGCCTCCTTCCACTTTTCCTGTTCCTCCAGGGCCAGTGCATAATCACGACGATATGCTATGTTTTTCCGGGGTTTCTTACCCTCTTCTTCTCTTCGTTTGTTCTCCTTCTCTTCAATATCGAGCAGACGTTCCACCGTGTTTTCCACTTCCTGCCATTCTTCCCTTTTCCTGTATGCGTCTTTGATGCCGGTAAGGGCCAACATATGTTGCTCGCCGGGCAGTTCATCCTCTGGCAGTGGAAATTGTTCAAGTCCCGCTTCCAGTATCCGGATCGCCTGTTTGTATTCTTCCATGTCATACAGCTGCAGAGCAGTATCGTTGTAGAATTCCAGCGTCTGGTCCGGGTCGAGATCCAACGCCGTTTTCAGGTATTCCCCGGCCGACTGGGCCGCCAGTTCTATATCTGTTTCGCTGGCCTCCTCCTCTTCGAGATTCTCCCGCCGCTGCAGATAAGCGTACCCAAGATATCGTGCAGCCCGTGCGCTTATTTCATGTTCCCCGTATCGCTCCACAAGGGCATCCACGAACTCCTCGGCCTCTCGGAGCTCTTCAAGCCGCCGGTGGGCCTGTATGACCACGAAGTAGGCTTCCGGCAGGTATTCATCGCGCAGGTCCTCGCTTTGATCGTCGGTGAAATGCTCTTCTTCCACGTCCTCCAGCAGATCAAGAGCTCGTTCCGCTCCCTCCGCCTCATCCCGAGTTTCACCCCATGCCCGGTGCACAAGCATCTTACCGTATGAGACCTTTGTCCGCACGACCCACCGATTGGCCATCTCCCGTCCTTCAGAATCAAGCCAGTCTTCGTTCTGGTCATACCACTCGATGAAATCCTCATATCTATCCCCCGCTCTCTGGAGCAGATCCGCCACCTTTTCCTCCGGGATATCGTCTTCATTTTCCTCAAATATTTTCAGTCCCTGCAGATACCGGCAGAGCCCGGCCCGATATCTCGCTTCGTAAAATTCGGAATGATCCTGATTGATCGACGCGTAGATTTCCGCCGCGCGATCATAATCCTCCATCTCCCTGGCGATTTCCGCGGACTGGAATATCGTCTCCCCGGCCCTCCTGTCCTTCGGAAACTCCTCGCTGAACTTCTGAAGAGCCTCATAGTAGCGTCGGCCATCGAACCGTTTATCCGCTTCGTTCCGTTTCGAGCCGTCCGCAAGTTTGCGGGTCCTGTCGAATATTGCCCCGTACAGTTGCATGGCATAATAGCCGGCATCGGCCGCGAATTCGGCCTTACTGTGATGTTGGACGATTTCGTTGAAACAGAGCGCGGCTTCATGATAGTAATTATACTTGTTCTCCGTGTGTTCCGGAGCGGACAATTTGTAGTAGGAAAGCCCCATCTTGTACCAGGCTTCCGGAATAAGAGTGCTTCCATACACGGAGGGGTCCCCGACCCTGATGGCCTGCTGGAATTTATCTATCGCCTTGATATACTTCTCCTCCTCAAAGGCCCGCCACCCTTCAGACATGTAGGCATTAATGTCCTTGCGGATCTGGATCTCCTCATCAAACAGCTCCTCGCCTTCCTCAATCCACTCGTCCAGATGCATCTTTGCGTTTCGGGCCCACTTGGTTTCGCCCTGCGCGGATATCTCCTGGGCACGCTCCACCGCCCATCGCAATCCGTTCTTCGCCTGATCGGTACGATCCCTGGCCATTGCCTTGCGATCTTTTTCCCTTGCCTCCTCCGCCAGTTTGAGCAACCGCTCCGCATTACCCACCATGGCCTTGCCTCGTTCCAACCAGCCCGCAAAAAGCAGATCCGTCAGGGCCTGGTTTCCACTTACTTCTGCTCTCTCGTGTATTTCGTTGACCAGAGCGGATACGGCCGTTATTGCATCCTCGTATTTCTCCGGCTTCTCCTCACCCCATGCGTTATACGTTTTCGCCAGGTCATATCGGGCACGCCAGATGATCCATTCGGTTTCGG
>JBKHGK010000040.1:0-9889 GCA_046539705.1 Candidatus Brocadiia bacterium
CCTGCCGGGGCATATTCCGTTATCGTTACGGTGCTGGCCCGATGGTGGTTTATCCCCCGCGGGGGGCGGGAAATGCGACGATGTGATCCTTTGACCTTGCTAAAGTGGAGTAGATAATCGTGGAGTTCAATGTATTTGCGGCAGTGATTCTGTTGGCTTTGATCGTGGATTATGCGCTGAACCTGCTCAGCGACCATCTGAATCTCCGGGCGGCAGGGGAGGAGCTCCCCCGGGAGTTTGAGGGTGTTTACGAACAGGAGCAGTATCGGGACTCGCAGCGATATCTTCACGCCACTACCAGGTTCGGGCAGTTGATGGCAACCGTAAACCTGATCGTGCTGCTCAGTTTCTGGTTTCTCGGAGGATTTGCGTGGTTGGATGGCCTGGTGGCCGGTGTGCTGCCGGAGGGATGGCTGGATAGTATGGCGGTTCGCGGATTGTTGTATGTGGGGTGTCTGCTGATCCTGAAGTTCGTTCTCTCTCTTCCGTTTCGGGTATACAGGACATTTGTGATCGAGGAGAGGTTCGGGTTCAATCAGACCACTGCCCGGACATTTGTGCTGGATATGGTTAAGGGGATAATTCTTTCGGTGGTGCTGGGGGCGCCGCTGTTTGTGACCATCCTTGAGTTTTTTCAGCGCACGGGCTCGATGGCGTGGGTATATTGCTGGGCGGTCAGCGCCGTGTTCATGTTATTCGTCCAGTTCATTGCTCCCCGATGGATAATGCCGCTGTTCAATGAGTTTGAGCCGCTGGCGGAGGGCGAGCTCCGCGGGGCCATAGAGGATTACGTGGAGAAGGTGGATTTTCCGATTGAAGGGGTGTATGAGATGGACGGGTCCCGGCGCAGTTCTCGTTCCAACGCATTTATGGCCGGTTTTGGGGGCAACAGGAAGATTGCCCTATTTGACACTCTGATAGACAGGCACGATGAGGACGAGCTGGTGGCGGTGCTGGCTCATGAGGTGGCGCATTACAAAAAGAAGCACGTGTTGAAATCCGTGGCGCTGGCGGTGCTGGAGCTGGGGGTTATGTTCTACCTTCTGTCGATATTCCTGGAAAGCGAGGGGCTCTACCGTGCTTTCGGGTTCGCCGCCGGGCGGACTCCTCTTTATGCGGGCTTTGTGCTGTTTGGTTTGCTCTATTCGCCCGTGAAAATGGTTCTGTCAGTGCTGTACAACGCCTTTTCGCGCCGGAATGAGTTCGAGGCCGATAGATTTGCGGCGGAGACCACCGGCAGGCCGGATAAACTTGCGGAGGCATTGAAGAAACTGTCGCGGGACAACCTCGGCAATCTCACCCCACATCCGCTTGCCGTGTTTCTGCACTATTCCCATCCCCCGGTTCTGGAACGAGTCCGCCAGTTGCAGCGGAACAGAGGGGTGGTGGAGAGGGACGGGTAGGCGTTACTCGAGGGTGACGTCCCAGTAGGCGTCGTCCAGGAAGTGTTTCCAGGAGTAATACTTTTTCCGCCTGAGTTTCATTTTGATCTGTGGGTTTCGCCGGGGCTGAACCGGTTCCTTTTCCAGCTCCATCCGCGCCTGGGCGGGAGTCCGGCCGCCTTTCTTTTTATTGCATGCAGTGCAGGCGCAGACCACGTTTGTCCATTTCGTCTCTCCCCCCATTGAGACGGGTTTGACGTGGTCGATACTGAGTTCGGAAGTGGGGAATTTCTGGCCGCAGTACTGGCACCGGTTTTCATCCCGTGCGAAGAGGTTGCGCCGATTCAGAGCAACAGTTCTATCCGGATACTGGTCGTAGCAGAGGAGTCGTATGACCCGAGGCACTTCAATTTCGTGAGTGACGGTGGTGACCCATTCTGTCTGCTGGTCATCGAGCCCATGGGTTCGTTTGAATTCACTCACTTCCCGCCAGCTTTCGAAACCGTGGAATTCAAAGCGCCCTCCGGAGACGTCCACCACTTCGGCTGCTGCCCGGCACAGGAGGCAGAAGGCTTTGCGTACTGTGGCCAGGTCGACGGGAACCATGGAAGAATTCAGCACCAGCACGCTGGATTGTAGTGCGGAGTTCGACATATCCTTTCCTCCAGATCAAGTTGTCTTCAGAATATAAGATTTGAGATTGTCCGGCAAGCTGAAGCTTTTTGACTTTCCCGGGAGACGGGGCTAACATAAGGACAGTTTGTGATCTTACGAACTCCACTTTTTTGTGTTCTGGAAGTTTGATCATGCAAAATCTGCTTGACCAGCTGAATTTTCAGGATGGACTTATTCCCGCCGTTATCGTGAATGTTGAGGATAATCAGGTTCTGACCCTGTGCTATCTGAACGAAGAAGCCATCCGCAGGACCCTTGAGACCGGTTATGTGCATCTGTTTCGCCGTTCGAAGGGACGTCTGATGAAGAAGGGCGAGACCAGCGGCCACACCCAGCAGTTGAAGGAGCTGAGGGTGGATTGCGCGGGCAATTCCCTTGTTCTGAAAGTGGAGCAGAAGGTTGCCGGATGCCATAAGGGCTATATGAGTTGTTTCTACCGGCTGTATCAACCCGAGGATGATGCCTTTGTGGAGGATGGCAACAGGGTGTTTGATCCGGACGAGGTCTACTGATTGGAATAGAGCGACTGTGCCGGAGAATGCATCCGGTTGCGTGAGGTCGATAGTGATCGTTTCCGTTTGGGGCGGTCCCGGCCGAAATGGTACAATACAGGAAGCGGCGGGATAGATGATGAATGGGAGCAGATCTTTGCTTCCGGTGTCTTTTTGCGGGAATAGTCCAGGTTCGGGCCAGTTGGTCTCGACAGAGGAGAGAGTGAATTATGGCAGACGAAAAACTAACCGAAGAGCAGGTTCTGGATAAACTCGGGCTGTCGGAAGAGGAACTCCAGGAGCTGATTCAGACCGACCAGCTGTCCGTTGAGATGGAGGACGGGCAGAGGCTCTACACGGCGGAGGAAGTTGATGCCCTGGCGGGAGCCGGGGACATCGATCTGGGTGATTTTGATCTGGACGATGACGAGGACATATTTGATTTTACCGATGAGCTTGACGGGGAGCTGGCCGAGGATGAGGCCGAAAGTGGGGAGAGCGGTGAAGTGGAGCTTGAGGCTGAAGAAGAGGGGTTTGAGGAGGACGAGTCCCTTGATGCGCTGGAGGAGGAGGGCAGCACAGGTATAGGCTCGGATGTGGTCGATCTGGAAACATGGGGCGATCAGCAGGGAGATGTCGAAGAGGAGGATTCCGATATTTTTGATTTTGAGGAGGAATCCGCAGAAGAGGGCCAAGGCCTGGACAGGGAGTCCGGCACGGGGATGATTGGTGGTGAGGATGAGGATATGGATGTGGGCACGGATGTTGTAGATATAGCGGCCTGGGACCGATCGCAGGAGGAGGAGACGGCGGAGAAACCGGAAGAAACTGAAGGGGCCGAAGCAGCGGTAGAGGGGGAGGAGGGTCAGGAGCCCATCATTGAGATGGAGGAGGCGGACGAAGAGGTTGAGGAGGAGGAAAGTCCCGGGCTGGGGAGTGAATTTGCGCTGGAAGAAGACGAGGAGATGGAAACCGAAGTTGTGGATGTCAGTTCTGTGCAGGAAGACGAGGACGAACTTCTCGGTGACATAATAGAGGATGCGGGAGAGGTGCCCGAAGAGGAGTTGATAGGGGAGACTACCGATGGTCTGGCCGGTGAAGAAACGGTTGATATGGCCACGAGTGCCGAGCCGACGGAGGAAGTAACGGAGTGGGGTGACCAAACGGCTGAAGAGACGGCGGAGATAACCGAGCTGGGGGAAGAGGAGTTTGAGGCGGAAGAGCTGGAAGATATGCTCGCGGCTGAAGAGGAAGATGGCTTCGGGGGCGAGGCCGGGGAAGAATATGAATGGACCGCCGAAGCCGCAATGGCGTCGGAGGCAGAGGCCCCGGTTTCAACCTGGGTTGTCGTATTGCTGGTGCTCATCTTTGCGGTGCAGATGGTGGCCGGGCTTTACGTCGTGGAGAATGCTCTCAATCCGGATTACAGCACGGGTATCACGCAATCACTCAGTTTCTTCCAGTCTGAGTGAGGTCCGTCATACGAACGAGCGAGCCGTGTAAATCGACATTCGTTATCAGAGAAACTGGTGAACAGGAGTTGTGGAAATGCAAAGTGGAAAGTGGCTGCTGACCGTATTGATGGCTATTGTTCTCGTCCCTCTGGTCGGGTGCAACGGGACGCCCGAGCTCAAGGATAAGCTTGCCGATCGCGATGCCAAACTGCAGGATTGTCTTGCAGAACGGGATACTCTGCGGGAGAAACTTGAGGCGGAAGAAGCCGAACGGCAGGACACCGAGGGCGAGCTGGAGGAAGCACGTCAGGAACTTGAACAGCTCAGCGATTTGAAAGATGAGCTCGAGAAAGCCGCTGCGGACCGTAAGGAACGGGTTGAAGAACTGCGGAACCTCGTCGAAGGCATAAGCGGGATGAGTGTAGAGGAACGCGATGAGGGCGATTTCATCGTTATCGAGAACGAGATACTGTTCCCCTCGGGACAGATAACGCTCACTGACGAGGCCCAGGAGGCGCTGGATAGCAGTGTTGTCGAATATCTGAACGAGCAGCTTGAAGAGGATCCCGACCAGCAGGTGCGGGTCGATGGACATACCGATGGCGAACCCATCAGTGCTTCCGATTGGGAGGATAACTATCATCTGTCGGTGATGCGTGCTCATTCGGTTATGATGTATCTGGCGGAGAATGGAGTGCCGGAGGAGACAATGTACATTGTGGGGTTCGGGCCCAATCGTCCGCTGGAAGAACCATCGGAACCGGAAGAACCCGTTGAGGTCAACAGGCGGGTGGAAATCATGATGGTCCCCGATAAGGACCAGGAGGATCCCGCTGAAATGCTGGAACGCCTGACACGCTGACGCCGGGATTGATGTCTCGAATATTACGGATGATCTGTCGGAAAGCTCTCACGGGCAGAGGATCTGTTCCACGCGTGGCCCGTCCAGTCCGAGCTGACACCCTGCATCTGTAAGATACAGAAATGGGAACGTATCCTGTCGTTTTATGGTTGGACAGGGGGGAAGAAAGGTCGTCGTGCCATGATTCATAAAGTCCGGATGCCACGGGTCGATGCCAATGTGGATCAGGCGACTATAGGGAGGTGGTATGTTGACGAAGGGGAGGATGTGGCGGCCGGTGACAAGGTCGTTGAGATACTGACCGATAAGGCCGACTTTGAGGTCGAAAGCGAGGTTGGGGGGAAAGTGAGGAAGATACTCGCGCCCGAGAAAAGTGTCCTGCCGGTCGGCTATATCATAGGTCTTATATCGGAAGATCCCTCCGAATCTCTGCCCGACGTGGATGAGGAAAACGGTCGTATTATGCGGGAATACAGAGAAGATATGTTCTCCACCTCCGAAGGGGATAATGCCCGGTCCGATGATCAGCGGGGAGAGCCAGCCGCGCGCAAAAAGGAAAACACCGAAGCGGGGAGAGTTCGCGCTACACCCTCGGCCCGGCGCGCTGCCCGGAACAATGGGGTTGAGCTGCGGGAAGTATCTGCCGAAACCGACGGGGTGATCCGGGAGGATGACGTCATTGAATATCTGAAAGATCGGCCAACCTGAGATCGGGAATGACTATGAACCGTCATGAGGAAAAAGTTGTCGTTACGGGCATGGGGGCAGTTAGCTGCGTTGGGTCTGGTGTGGATGAGTTCTGGCGTGCGGTCTGTGATGGGCGTTCGAATTTCCAGCCCATAAACAGGTTTGACGTCGAGGGGTCGCGTTATTCGATGGGAGGGATGGTGGAGGAGGACAGATATGATGATGAAAAGGAGGGGACCCTCGGGGCGGCATTCGCGGCTGATGCGGCCCGGCAGGCCGTTTCTGGCCTGCCGGAACAAAGGCGGTCCGATCTGGGGGTTGTGCTCGGGAGCAATTTCGGCCCGGCCGAACGTATAGAGGACATGCTTGCTTCTGATGATCCGGACGGCCGGGATCTCACCCGGGCGTCGTTCCAGCACGATGTGGACCATGTGGCCGGGCAGGTGGGGGCGGGTGGGCTCAGGAAGGCCGTATCGCTGTCCTGTTCATCCGGGAATTCGGCCCTTGGCGTTGCCCTGGAGCTGATCAGAAGCGGACAGGCGACCGCCGTTCTGGCCGGCGGATATGACTCCATTCAACGCATTACCTGGGCCGGTCTGGGTTGCCTGCGGGTCATGGCGGCTCCCGCCGAGGGTTCCCCGCCAGTAATCCGGCCGTTTGATAAAGAGAGAACCGGCACGGTGTTCAGCGAGGGAGCGGGTCTGTTGCTGCTGGAGGCAGCCACTGAGGCATCCGCCCGGAACGCTGATATCCAGGCCGAACTTGCGGGGGCGGGGGTCAATAACAATGCGTATCACATGACTCATGCCGACTCAGAGGGGGGCGGGACGGCCGTAGCGGTCCGCATGGCGCTGGATGATGCCGGAATCCATGCCGGCGAGGTGGACCATATCAATAGCCATGGTACCGGTACCGAGCTGAATGATAAGATAGAGACCCGGGCTTTCAAAAAGGTGTTTGGCGAACGGATGGACGGCATTTCCGTGACCTCGATCAAAGGTTCTGTTGGCCATGCGATGGGGGCGGCGAGTGCACTTGAAGCCATTGCGAGCGTTAAAAGTATTGAAAGCGGCGTGATCCCCCCGACGGCGAATTATCGCACACCTGATCCGGACTGTGATGTCAATGTTGTGAGCGGCAAACGGCGTCGCCTCAACCCGAAAGTGGTCGTCAATAATTCGGCCGGCATAGGCGGGGCCAACGCCGCCGTGGTATTTCGCCGGCCCCAGGAGGAGTAAGTCAAAAAGTTATGGTTTCTGACAGACACAGGGATGGCGGCTGTGGTGCCAGGCGTGTTTTTGTGACCGGTCTGGGCCCCTTTACAGCCCTCGGCGCAGGGACGGGAGATTTTGCCTCCGCCTTCTGGGAGGCATATCGTGAGGGTCACGCTTTGTGCGGGGAGAAAACCTCGGTCCCATCGCGGAGGATCCCCGAATTCGACCTGGATGATTTTGTTGAAACCACACGCCCGTACCTGGACCGGCATTCGAAATGCGCTCTCGCGTCCGGCGCCATGGCGCTGTCCCCGCGGGAACACCCGGATGAGGAAGCAGGCGGCGATCGGCGGGGAGTCACGACGGGAACTGTTTTTGGCAATATGGCCTCGATGAAGACTTTTCAGGAGATGGTTTATGAGAAAGGGGCCAGGCTTGCATCTCCGGTGCTGTTTCCCCATTGTTACGCGAATACGACGAACAGCCTTCTTTCCATTGAATTTGGTCTCAGAGGCTACAATCAGAATTTCTGTGGGGATTTCCTCGCCGGAGCGGCAGCGGTGGAGTCGGGCTTCCGGGCGGTGCGCGATGGGAAGGTGGATCTTGTGCTGAGCGGTGGGGGGGATGTGCTTCCGGCCGATCTGCGCCGGTCGGTGCTCGGGCAGGCTTCCGGAAACAGGCGATCTCCCGCTGAAGGTATGTGCCTGTTTGGTCTTGGAAACGAGGACGTATACCCGGCCAGCAATCGGGAGGCCGGTTGTGAACTGTGTACGGTGGTGAGTGAGGGGACGGGGCTTGTGGCACCGCCGGAGGATGAGTCCATGGTGGCCCAGCTTGCCGGGAGAATAAGGGATACCATCGACCGGGCCGTTGAGCAGGCGGGTATGTGGGAGGGGGACATCGGTGCCGTCCTGACCTGTCCTCCCCCCGAACCAGAGACAGGCGTGGAACAGGCCGCAGATGAGGTGCTTGAGAGGTTTGGAGAGCTGCCTGTTATCCCACCTCTGCGGGCCACGGGCCACACGTTTGCGGCCGCCTTTCCCCTGCAATGCGTGGCCGGACTGCTAGTGCTGTTGAGGGGGACTCTGCCCTCGGTGCCCGAACTGACGGACGTGCGGGAGGGAGTGGAAATGTGGTTTGAGCAGGAGGAGCCGGAACTGCTGGGCGAGGCCGCCCTGGTGGTCGGATACAGTTACAGAGAGGTGACCGTGGCCATCTTGAAAGGGATTTAACCTATCTGGAGGTGGGAATTGCCCGAACTCAGCGCAATCATGCTGGCCCATAACAAGTGTAAATACACACGTCATGCGCTTGAAAGCCTCACTAACACCAGCGACGTGAATCTGGAAATGATCGTGGTGGATAACGGGTCCACCGACTCAACTCCGGAAATGCTGGCCGATATGCAGAACGCCTTTGAGGCCGCCGGGCACAGGTTGGTCTGTATCCGCAACGATGACAATGCTGGATGCTGTACCGCCCGGAACAGGGGTCTTGAGGCGGCCCGGAGCCCGTACTGTGCTTTCCTCGACAATGACGTGATGGCGGTGGAACCGGACTGGGCCGCCCGCCTGATCCGGTCGCTTGAGAGCGGGGAACGCAGGGCGATTGTTGGGCCCAAAATGATTTACCCCTTCCAGCCGCACTGGATCCAGTGTGCGGGGGTGGGGATATCCCCCAGCGGGCGCGTGCAGTTCCGCGGCCGGGGCCAGGAACGGGACCTCCCCGAATACAACCACAGAAAAGAGGTGCAGTGCCTGATAAGCGCGTGTTTTCTGTTCCGACGTTCTCTTTACGAGCAAATCGGTGGACTCAACGAACTGTTCAACCCCATAGAGTTCGAGGATTTCGATTTCTGTTATCGTGCCCGGGCCATGGGGTGGCGCTGTATCTATGAACCGGCGGTGGAGATGTATCACTGGGAGAGCATAACGAGCGAGGGGACCCGCCAGCTCCCCAACACACGCCTCATTATCGAACACGGCATGCAGTTCAAAAATCGGTGGGAACACATGTTCCGATATGAGGATGGTCCCCCGGATTCCGAATGCCAGTGGGAGCCGATTACCATGCCGGGGCTGGAGGGGGAGCGAACACGGTGAATCTGCCGGAAGTACCCCAGGATCTGGAATCAAATCTTATCTGAAGAAAGGAACAATCATGACCGAGGAACTTGAAGGGCAGATAAAAGAAATGATAGTCGAGCGCTGTTTCCTGAATGTGGATCCCGAGGATATTGGCGACGACGATCCGCTGATGGATGATATAGGCCTGGACTCCGTCCAGGTGCTGGAAGTTGTCGTCGGGCTGGAAGATGTGTTCGGGGTGGCGGTTGATGACGCGGATTTTGATATTGAGAACTTCTCGACTGTCAGCGCAATCGCCGACTACGTGCGTCAGTCAGGATCATAAGGAGCAACAACATGCGCAATGGAACGACGGCCGAGGTGGTGAAGTCCGAGTGGTTCGGGCGCGAGCTCAGCGTGCTGCTGACCAATGGTAAAACGGTCAGTGGTGAACTGACCGAGGTCTCCCCCAATTTTATAGTTCTTGACCGCGATAAGGGAGAGGTCCAGGTTATGAAGCATGCCATTATCCTGATCCAGGAGAGCTGACACGATGTTAGATGAGCCGGGCCGGCTGGCCCGGCAACAGGAAAAACGTCTGAGGTGGCCAACTTCTTCCACAATATGGCCCTTGACCACCATCAGGAGGAACTCTGGCGGGTGATACGGCGATTCCTGTTTCAGAACGGGCGCATTGCGCGCATCGGGGGCGAACACCGCGTCCGATACTGTTACTGTCAGGAGTATCTGTTGCCCTCTCTGCTTTACGCCGCCGACCGTCTCGGTGAATCGCGGGCGGGGGTCCTGATCGAGGGGGTTATGGATATGACAGGGAGGGAAACGGCCTGGTCGAACGACGGAAGTTTTTTTGGTCGCCGATCCCGAGGTTAACACAAAATGGTGGGCAGGGTCGGAATCGAACCGACGACACCGGCCTTTTCAGGGCCGTGCTCTACCGACTGAGCTACCTGCCCACCACGTGAATGAGGGCTACAATTTTACTCCGAGGGGCATGGAGAGTCAAGTCGAGAAGCCGGCAAACGGCGCACGATGTTGAT
>JBKHGK010000041.1:0-9852 GCA_046539705.1 Candidatus Brocadiia bacterium
TCAGCACGCCATCTATAAGAACAGCCTGCAGTTGCGGTCTAAGAAGACGAGCGCCTTTGTCTGTTCTTATATATGGCGCACTGACGACTCGTGAAATATACGGGCTATGGCAGGCATCCTGCCTGTTCGGCTGCAATCTCGCATCAAAAAAAGACCGTGAACGATTTTTGGCCGTTTTGCACTTATCCTTCCGCAGGCGGGATACCTGCTGTACACAGACATTTCACCGGTTCTCAAAGCCGGACTTAATTCATCCCGCTTGATTCGTCCGCCGTATAGCTTCTCATTCCTCTTCAAGCCGGGACATATGAAAGCGAGTTTTCTCGACCAGGTTGCGCAACAGAGATTTCCTGGCCTTTTTCAACGAACCCTCCTCGTCCGATCCCGTTCCGGAGGAGGAATCAACTTCTATATCTTCCGCATCCGATTCCAGATCCTCAATCAGCTCCTCCCCCTTCCGCCGAACATCATCTGGAGATCCTGCCGACGTCTGCGGGTCGGAGAGGGCCTGGGCCTCAGTCCTTACCTCGTCCACCCGTTCCAAATATCCTTCGAATGTGTCGGAGTCCTGCCGGAAAACCTTCAACGTGCGCCGGTGATACAGAAAACCGGCGAGAATAATGAGCCCAAAAGTGAAGGCAAGTGCGATGCCCCCGATTGAGGTGCCCTCCTCCGCGGTTTTGTCGCGTCCCCGGGCCCGTTTGAGTCTTTCCTCGTAACTTTCACCACTGACCAGATTCAGCCCGCAGTGGCCACAGAGCGTCTCACCGGGCTGGACGGCTTCACCGCAGTTCGGACATTCGGCTTCGTCTTCGGGCATGGTTCTGCCTCCATACTGGGCGGTTTCTCCGAGAGTGGTGTATTATAGCCACATTCGGGCATCTCGTAAAATGACGATCCGGATAAATGGGCGCCTGCAATCGGACCCCATCCCCCGGAACCTGGAACGAACCGGAGGATCAGTGGATCGAGATCGCCCGGGGGTTGCAAGGCATACCGGGGCACACTACAATGAATAAGGTCAGCCGTGGATATTCGCCTCTCCAAATGGCGGTTGGCTCTTTCCTTTCTTTCTTTGACCGG
Organism: Candidatus Brocadiia bacterium; assembly: GCA_046539705.1. Taxonomy (GTDB): domain Bacteria; phylum Planctomycetota; class Brocadiia; order SM23-32; family SM23-32; genus CAZXYF01. The sequence continues at coordinate 1,084 of JBKHGK010000041.1, forward strand.
TTTTCTTCTGGCTTTACGCAAAGTCCGAGTTGCGGGAGGATGCAAATATGCCCACATACGAATATGTCTGTAACGAATGCGATCACCTGTTCGAGAAGTTCCAGAGTATGAGCGACGATCCCGTGGAGGAGTGTCCCAAATGCAAAGGAAACGTGCGCCGGCTGATCAGCGGAGGGGCCGGGCTGGTATTCAAAGGCTCCGGGTTCTACATCACCGACAGCCGCAACGACAGCGGCGGTTGTGAACAGAGCGAATCCTGTGAGGATGGATCCTGCCCCATGTCCGACGAGTGATGGGCACCCGAACCGATATAACGCTCAGGCCCGTGGGCAGGGTGCATCGGGAGGGGGGAGTGCAGATTATCTCGGTATTTCCGGAGTTTACCGAAGGACTGCTGGGAATCGCCGAAGCTGACCGGTTGCAGATCCTCTACTGGATGCACCGTCTCGACGAGGACGACAGGCGTATCCTGCAGTGCCATCCCCGTGCGGACACGTCGCGACCGCTGCGGGGCGTTTTTGCGCTGCGCAGCCCCATGCGCCCGAACCCCATCGGGTCAACCGTTGTGGATTTGCAGAAGGTTCGCGACGGCTCGCTGGTGGTAACCGGCCTTGACGCGGAGGATGGGTCCCCGGTCATCGACATCAAGATATCTTCCTGAGGGAAACAACAGTGGCGAGCTATCTCTACGGTCCCGTCCATTCGCGCCGCCTTGGCCTCTCCCTCGGGGTCGACCTCCTGCCGCCAAAGACCTGCACCTACGACTGCCTCTACTGCCAGATCGGGCGGACCGAGAGCCCGACGATGCGGAGGAAACTTTACTCGCCGCCGGAAGAGGTGGTGGGGGAGGTCAAATCGTACCTGGCCGAAAACCCGTCCCCGGACTACATAACCCTCGGTGGATCGGGCGAGCCAACTCTGCATTCCGGTTTCGGAGATATTGCGCGGGATATTAAGCAAATTTCCGACGTTCCGATCTGTATGATTTCCAACGGTTCGCTTTTCCACCTGAGCGAGGTCCGGGACGGCTGTGCCCCCCTGGATGTTATCCTGCCGAGCCTTGATGCCCCCGATGCGGAGACTTTTCGCCGGATAAACCGGCCGCACCGGGACATCACGTTTCGGCATGTGGTGGAGGGGCTGGAGCGGCTCTCACAGGAATTTACGGGGGAGATATGGCTGGAAATTCTGTTTCTCGAGGGGATAAACGATTCAGAAGCTCACATAGGGGCTTTTCGCCGACTGATAGGGCGTATAGATCCGGACCGGGTGCAGCTCAACACCGCAGTGCGCCCGGCAGCACATCCCGACACCAGGGCCGTCTCGCCGGAGCGTCTGTATGAGATTCAGGTGGAGCTTGGCCCCCATGCCGAAGTGATAGCGTCATTTGCGGACGAGCCCCGGGAAACAACGCGCGAAGTGGAGAAGGAGAGGATACTGGATATGCTCCGCCGCCGCCCCTGCACTCTCGGTGATATCAGCGAGGGGCTGGGGGTCAACCCCCACGCCGTCTCAAAAATTCTCGGCCAGCTGAGTGAGAGGGGAAAGATTGAAACCCGGGAAAAAGGGGATGAAGTTTACTACGCACCGACGGCCTCAGATGTGTCCACGTCCTGATATAACCCGCATTTCACAAACCTCAAGCGTTGATTGTTCTACAACCAACATCAACAAACGGTAATCCCAAGATTAAAGACAGGTTTATAACAAAAGGATATTTCCCGCGGTGCCGGCAACACCGGTCTGTTCCTGCAGTCGCGGGACCGATCCGCCAGACGGGCCAGCGAGCCGCATCCCTGTGCGGATCGGATCGATGATGAAGGCCCTCTACCCCGGCCTGTTATGAATCCCCAGCACATTCCTGTAGACCGCGAGCGTCTGTTCGGTCAGATCGTCCACGGTGAAGTGTTTGAGCACGCGTTGATGTCCTGCGCGGGCGTATTTTCGGGCGAGAACCGGATCGTTGTAAAGTGTGAGGATGCCCTCCGCAAGGGCATCGGAGTTCCTCCGCGGCACCACCAGCCCCGTTCGCCCGTCCACCACCGCCTCTTTCACCCCGGCTGCGTTCGTGCATACTATGGGCTTCTCGCAGGCCATGACCTCGAACAGGGTGCTGCATATCCCCTCCTCGGAACTGCTGAGGGCAAAGAGGTCGAACATCTTGATCAGTTGCGGCACGTCGTTGCGGAAACCCGTCAGTACCAGCCGGTCAGCCATGCCCAGCTCACGGGCCCGGGCTTTGATTTCCTCCTTCAGCGGTCCACTGCCCACGATCACCACCCACAGTTCCGGTATCTCCCGGCGGACCCTGGACGCCGCCTCCAGGAGGTTGAAATGATCTTTGTGGGGCACCAGGTAGCCCACGTTCCCGACCACGAATGCATCATCGCGTATTCCCAGCTCATCCCTCAACTGCGGGTTGGGCGGAGCCTGGATAAACTTCTGCGGATCCGTCACGCTGCGGACCGTATGCACCAGATTCGGTTCGACCCCGGCGTCGATCAGTATGTCGCGAAGTCTGTCGGAGATGGCAATAAACGCGTCGACCCCACAGTGATATTTGACCCACCCCAGCCCCAGCGGACCTCGGCCGGGATAGAATTCGATACGGCGGTGTGCCACCAGGCGACAGCGGGGATAGAACAGGTGTTTGGCCAGCGACGCCAGGCTGTGGGCATGAGCCGTATGGGCATGAAGGATGTTCACGTTCCGGTGCCGGGCAATTCGCGCCAGGTGGAAGGCACTGTGGATGTCAACCTCACAGCGCATTGGAAGTTCATAGACCCGAGCGTCCCTCTGGCGGGCTCGTCCCGCGGCCGGGGCTCCTCTCCGGCAGGCCGCAAGTGCCAGATGGCCCCTCTGATGCAATCCCCTCAGCAGATGAACCATCTGCTGCTCCCCCCCTCGCCAGGTCCGGGCGGTGTTGACATGGAGGACACGGGGTTTCCGGTTTGTATCGCTGCCCACGTGCATCGACAAATGCTTTCCGAGAAAAAGACTGCCAGCTCCTCTGCCACGCCTCATTGGGGCTATAAGATCCTGTGCTATCCCCTTTCCCCGGAATTCCAGCGCCAGAGACCGATCACCGATCACCGATCACCGATCATCTGGTCCGTTCCGCAATTCAGCCCACGAAGTCCACGTCCAGATAGTGGGTCGAGCAGGAGATGCAGGGGTCATAGGCACGCACGAGCATCTCCAGCAGTAACCGGATTTCGTCTTCGTCCCGGTTTATGATCTGCGGCACGAGGCTTTCGAAGTCCTTCTGGATGTTGGCATGGTTTTGATTGGTGGGGATGCTGATGTTGGCATTGGTACAGCGGCCGTCATCGTCGAACCGGTAGCTGTGGAACAGGATGCCCCGGGGGGCCTCACAGCAACCGACGCCCCATCCGGCCTGCGGGGTGACGTCCGGTTTCTCCGGCTCGATGCCGTCATCAAGCAGCTCGTCGATAAGTCCGAGGGTATGTTCGACGACCTGGAAGAGTTCCACCAGCTGCGCGACATTGTTGAAATACGGATTGGAGCATCCCTGTCGCAGGCCGAACTTCTCGGCGGTCTCCTGTGCCAGGGGCAGGAGCTGGTCGGCGTTGCGGTTGTAGCGCGCGAGGGCCCCAACGGCGTATGAATCGCGGTGCCACCGGGTCCATTTGGCCGTGGACTGGGGAGAGACGTACTCGCTGATCACATCTTCAAAATCCTGCACCGGCACCGTCTTCTCCACATCGGTGCTGCCCAGATCCCCGTGGTAGAAGGTGTAATACCCGGCGTTGGTCAGCGCGACGTATTCGGTGGGGCGGTCGAAATCCGGCAGTTCGCCCGCCAGCTCGAGCAGTGCTTCGGCGATGGTCTGGAAATCAGGTATTCTGTCCTCGATATCCGATTTCAGTTCCCGGAGCTGTTTCTCGGTGGGTAGCTGTCCGAATCCGCCGGGGCGGAGGCTGACAGGGTGTGTCATCCGGCCGCCCACCACCTCCATGAGTTTATTACCCAGCGCATGGCACCGCACGATGGTTCTGACAAGGTCATTGTGGCTCGAGACGAGAGGGACCACGGATTTTTCCCCGAGCAGGTCGGGGGCCACCAGATAACCAAGGTGCAGGACGTGGCTTTCGATCTGCTCCCCGTTCAGAAGCAGCACGCGCAGTTTATCGCTCTGTTCGGAGACTTCTATATCCATTGCATCTTCCACGGCCTTGGTAGCGGCCAGGGAATGGGTGCAGGAACAGATGCCGCAGATTCTGCTGACGATGGTCTGGATATCCTCGTAGCTCCGCCCCCGGACCATGGCTTCGAAGAACCGGGGGGCTTCCGGAACCTGCCACTCAACCTTCTCGATGTCTCCGTCACTTGCGTTTACCACGATATTTCCGTGCCCTTCAACGCGGGTCACGTGATGCACATCTATATCTATATCAGACATCCGCATCCTCCTCCCGGATAGCTTCGGTTTCGGAGTTGAACAGTACGAGTTTATCCTTCAGATCCTCAATGCTGAGGTCATAGTCCTCGATAACCTCCTGAGCGGCCTCCGCGTTGTTCTCCGGGGCCAGTCCGCGACAACCGTAGCACCAGAGTCCGTTGGAGGGGCAGGGCGCTCCGCAGCCCGCACGGGTGATCACGCCCAGGCACACCTCCCCGTGTTCCCACCGGCAGACGGTTCCGTTGGCCTTGCAGTCAACGCAGACCGGGTAATCGGGGATAACCGGTTCCTTGCCCATGGCCAGGCAGCGGACCACGTAGGAGAACTCATCTTTGTTCATCGGGCACTGATGGATCTTGTAATCCACCTCCACCACTTCGTGGACGGCCTTGGTGGGGCCGGTCTCAAGGTGCGGCATCTCGGAGGCCACGCCGTAGACGCATTCCTTGACCTCATCGAGGTCAAAGTTGTTCTTCATCCGGTTCACCCCACCGATGGTCGCACAGGCACCCAGAGCCACCAGGATATCGGCTCTGTCGCGGATATGTTCCAGCCGTTCCTCATCCTGCGGGCGGGTGATGGACCCTTCGACAAAGGCGATATCGAATTCGTCACTTTTCTCGCTCATCGCCTCACGCCAGGTCACCGGCTCCACGATCTCCAGCAGATCCAGCAGTTCTTCTTCCATATTGACGATCTGAAGCTGGCATCCCTCGCAACAGGCAAAATCAAATATTGCTACGCGTGGTTTGCTCATTGGATGGCCTCCTCGAATCCTTCGATATCGGCGTAATTGAATACCGGCCCGTCCTGACAGACGTAAACGCCGTTTATCTGACAGTGGCCGCATTTACCCACCCCGCATTTCATGTGGCGTTCCAGGGAAACAAAGATGTTCTCATGCGGGACGTCCATCTCAAACAGCTCCATGAGGACGAATTTATACATCACGGGGGGGCCGCACACGACCGTGCGGATTTCGGCGGGGTCTATAGAAATCTTGGGCATCAGCGTGGTAATTACGCCGGTATTGCCCTGCCAGCGATCACCGGCACGGTCGACGGTATCAAGATATTCCACATCGTCCCGTTGCTGCCACTGGAGCAGTTCCTGCACGAACAGTCGTTCGGCGGGTGTTTTGGCACCATAGAGGATTATGACGCGGCCGTAGTTATCGCGGTTATCCAGGACATACTGAATGGCCGATCGCAGCGGTACCAGGCCGATGCCGCCGGCGATAAAAAGCACATCCTGTCCTTTCATCGCGTCATCGACGGGAAACTCAGTCCCGTAAGGGCCGCGAATTCCCACTTCGTCGCCGTCCTTCAGTTGGTGCATGGCACCGGTCACATTCCCCATCTTCCGCACCACCATCTCGAAACCATCGTTGCGGGAGGGGGAGGAGGAAATCGAAATTGGTGCTTCCCCTATACCCGGCACCGACACCTGGGCAAACTGGCCCGGGCGGTGTCCGAACGGCTCGCCGGATTCCAGTTTGAATCGGAAATAATTCTCGAGCTCGGTGACCGACCTGGTCTCCAGCACTCTGGCCGGTTCCGGCCGATAGATATCCTTTTCGGCCTTGCATCCACAGCTCATTATTGGTCCTCCTTGAGGCGATTGAAAACTTCGGGGGGATTGGCAATGTTCGCCACGCAGGCGGTGATACAGCGTCCGCAACCCACGCACGCACATTCGCCTATCATATCCGGGACGTACTTCCCTTTGCGGTAATATCGGTGGCGATAGCGGGCATGTGATTCCTCACGGAAATTATGGTCTCCCGCCACCCGGGCAAACCCAACCAGCTGACAGCCGTCCCATCGGCGCACCCTCTCCCCGCTCTCCAGATCATAATTGACATCCTCCTGCACATCGAAACAGTAGCAGGTGGGGCAGGTGTTGGTGCAGGATCCGCAGTAGAAACACAGTTCGGCCCGTTCCTCCCAGACCGGATGTTCGCGGGAATCCTCCAGCAGCTCGGGCAGCTCATCGGGGGTCCATTCCAGCTCATGCTGGAGCAGAGCCTGCGAGTTTTCCTCCCAGACCTGTTCTCGGGCCGCCAGATCCGCCTGATCCGGTTCATCAGCCCCCTGGAGCCCGTCCAGCAGTCTCTCCCCTTTTTCAGTGCGGGCGTCCACGAGATACGCGCCGTCAATGTTGGTCAGAAGCACATCAAACCCTTCCTCCACCGTCGCCGTCCCCATCCCGGCGGCAAAAACATCTCCGGACACGGTCTGGGGGTCCATTGCCACGATCGTCGCGGCCTCCCGCCGGCGCATATAATGTGCATCATAGTTGTCCATCGAAAAGATCTCGTCCATCTGGTTAATCGCCACCATATCATAGGGATGGACACCGAACAGCACGAAGGGGTCCTCCTCATAGACGCTCTCATAGTCAGCCCCTTCGAACCGGGCCAAAACCTCTTCAGGCGGCTGGAAACACACCTTGTTGGGTGGTCTCAGACTGACATCGTAGTCCAGTCTGAGCTCATCCGCACCCGAGATGGGATCGAAATCAAATCGATCCTCCCTTTTGACCGGGCCAACGACTCTGGTCTGCTCAACCAGGTCGTCCACCCAGGCGTTGAGGGCCGCTTCGCCAATTTTCTTCAGGCTCATAGATAACTCCTGATAGCAGGGTTACTTGTCCACCCCGTCGCGATCTGACGGGACGCATAAATGTCAATGGAGGGCGGTTCAAATCAGAATCCGTTAGTTTACGGAGGTTCGCTGCTTTTGTAAAGTACGCACAGGGATCGGGTGCAGGACGGGGGCCCGTCCGCCACTTTTCAACAACAGGACCATCAGCATGGACCAGACCAGTTCACGGTTAGATGGAATCAAACGACAGCTCATCCTCAGTCCACCGGGCGTCCGCCGTAAGCACGCGGATCGCCTTGAAGCCCTCCTGCTGGATCTCGATCGAGACAGGGAATACTCCCTGGAGTTTTTATATTACCGAATTACGGGGTTTCGTCCCGCCGCGATGCCCCTGGAAAACATATCCGGCGAAACCGCGTTGCTGGAACTCCGGGCAATGCTGGAGGATATTTCCGCCTCCGTCCCCCTCCCGGCTGACAGCGTGCCCGAAAAGGTATACTCGGCCTCCGAACTGGCCGATCGTTTCGACGTAAGCCGCCGGACCATCTACAGGTGGCGAGAGAGGGGACTGATTATGCGCAAATACAATTTCGGTTCGGGACAGGTGGGAATAGGCGCCCGGGAGTCGGCGGTCGAACGTTTCATGGAGGACAACAGGGAGCTGATAAAGAATTCGTCCCGCTTTCAGCCGTTGAGCGCGGCGGAGAAACGCCGGATAGCAGAGCGTGGGCGCGAACTGGCACAAACCGGATCGGATCGGTCCATCACCGCTATCGCCCGGCACATAGCCGGGGAGGTGGGACGGGCTCCGGGCACTGTCCGCCGGCTCCTGCGGAAACACCACCAGGACTCAGATACCCCGTTTGACGCCCACGAACCGCTCAAGGAGGGCGACCAGGGGCGGATGTTTGACATGTATCGGGAGGGGGTACCCGTGCGTGAGATCGCCGAAAAATTCGGGCGATCGCGCTCAAGCGTATACCGTATTCTCAACAAGTACCGTGCTCGAACACTGCTCGGGGACACTGAGTACATCTCCACGGAGCACAGCCCCGAACAGTTTGACGAAATCGACCGGGACCGAATCTTCTCACCCACCAGCACCGATGAGCCGGCACCGCTGCGGCTGTACCACTGTCTCAAATTTGACCTGGCCCGCCTCCGGGAATCGATCAACCCCCGTCGATATGTATCCAGCTCGAGCCTCGATGCCCTCTCCTCGCGCCTGCAGGTTATGAAGGCCGTCCGCCGACGCTACCTGGCCAGCAGTCTCACTACAATTCTGGAAGCCGCGCGCCAGCACACTGGGGCGGGGGTCTCCTTCCCGGAACTGGTGGATCTGGGTTGTCTGGTCACGCTTGGATGTGTCGATAAGTTCGATTACCGCCGGCAGGCCAAATTCAACCAGTTTACACGGCTTGAGATGATGAAAACATTTGCCAGATCCCTCCCCTCCGATAGCCGCGAGCCCCCCCGGCCGGCGGCAACAGCGGACGAACCGGGAGTCGCCGCCGCACGGGCGGTCGCACGCCGCCTGGAGGACCTGACACCGGAGGATATACCGGATGAGACGATGGCCCGGGTGATGGAGACCTATGAGCTCACCCTGCCACCCACCGTAGAAATCCTCAGACCGCTGGCAGAGGAGTTCCCGGTGGAACGGGAGAGGATCAAAACCATAGTACAATCGGCCAGAACGGATCGCTCTTGATCACTGCAGTGACAGGCTATAGTCGGCGG
>JBKHGK010000042.1:0-9832 GCA_046539705.1 Candidatus Brocadiia bacterium
CGGATTTTCAACTGCAATTTTCATTCGCCGGATCAACCGATCCGCCGAATTAGGTATCAGGGCAATTTCCAACGGATCAGGAGTTCTGGGGTTAGGGACTGAGAAGAAGAGACGAGATCAGATAGAGTGGGAGCGGGCCTGCAGTCGTCCACCGTATTGATGGTCCCGGCGAATCAATTATCGAGCCGTTGCATGTTTCTTTCAATTTCCTGCCTGGTATGGACCCGCCCATGTCCAACCCCCGGGCATTTGTTTTTGAGCTTTTCCCATTCCTCAGGGCTGTTGAGGATATGGGGCCAGAAGGGGAATGTCCGACATTGAACCGGTCGGACCTCGTAAATGCGGCAGCCCTCGGGTGTCAGAAATACGCAGTCCCCGTTTCCAAACTCCATGAGGCTGATCCGCCCCATCACCTTCCGGCAGTAGCGGCGCAAGAGTTTATGCCGGGGGATATCCAGATGATCGGCGATCCGACGGATCTCATCTGGTTTCACCCAGACGAATCCGGGAGCACCGCTGCAGCAGGCTCCGCAGCGGTTGCATTTAAACCTCAGGCCTTCGTGGTACCACGGTGTGCTGTTATCTGTCATCGGCCGTGTCCGTTTAGTGATCGACTGATGTGTTCTGGAACCGGGCGAGATAGCTTGATTGTACGGAGAATTTGCCGGTATAAGCAGAAGACTGACCTTCACGCGCCATCCGGGATAATCCGAGCTGACAGGCTTTGTTGGTGAAATGCAGGTTAGGGTATGTGTTCACGCAGGGCTGCCAGCGGGGGAGGGCATATTCCCGCTCGCTGTTTCTTTTTCTCCGCTGATCTTTTCGTTGTCGCCTGAAGAGTCGGCGGCTGCCTTTTCCGCCTGCCGGCGTTCAGCGACCAGCTCCTCGGGATCTTTGCCGTCGAGCAGTTCCTGCACTTCCTCCGAGTTGATGGTCTCAATTTCCAGCAGGGCTTCGGCCAGTGCCCGTGTGGCCGCCGCATGTTCCTCTATCATCTCGTGGGCCGTTTCATGCGCCTGATGGAGCAGCCTCCGGATTTCCTCGTCGATTTTCTGGGCCATGTTCTCACCGTGTTTGCGGGAACGGCTAATTTCGCTGCCCAGGAAAACATGCTCGTCGTCGTTCGAATAGGAGACGGCGCCCAGTTGTTCGCTCATACCCCACTGTGTGACCATCTTTCGGGCGAGATTGGTGGATTTCTCAATATCATCCTTTGCGCCGGAGGATATGTCATCACAGAAGATCTCCTCAGCTGCCCGTCCGGCCATATTCATCGCGAGGTTGCCCAGGCACTCTTTCTTCCGCATTCCGTATTTATCCTTTTCTGGAAGAATCATGGTCATGCCGAGGGACAGACCTCGTGGAATGATACTCACTTTATGGAGCGGCTCCACATCCGAGTGCAGAGTGGCTATCACGGCGTGACCCGCCTCATGGTAGGCGGTCATACGTCGGTCCTCCTCACTCATGACACGGCTCTTTTTCTCCCGCCCGAACCGCACCTTGTCCCTGGCCTGTTCGAGATCATCAATGTCAAGGGTTTTTTTGCGTTTGGACGCAGCGATGAGAGCGGCCTCATTGATCAGCGCTTCAAGATCCGCGCCGCTGAATCCGGGTGTTCCTCTGGCGATGATGCTGAGGTCGGTACCTTTTTTCATTTTCACCCGGCGGGCGTGGACCTTCAGTATTTCCTCTCGTCCGTTCAGATCCGGCATGTCCACGGTGATCTGCCGGTCAAACCGGCCCGGACGCAGCAGAGCGGGGTCCAGCACATCGGGCCGATTCGTGGCGGCCATCACAATAATGCCGTCCTCCCGGGTAAACCCGTCCATGGCGCTCAGGATAGCGTTGAGTGTCTGTTCTCGTTCGTCATGGCCGCCTCCCAATCCGGTTCCGCGCTTGCGGCCAACGGCATCGATTTCATCCAGGAAGATTATGCATGGCTGGTGCTCTGTTGCCTTATCGAACAGGTCTCTTACTCTTGATGCTCCCACGCCGACAAACATCTCCACGAAATCGGAACCACAGAGGCTGAAAAACGGCACCCCTGCTTCCCCGGCGACGGCCTTCGCCATAAGTGTTTTTCCCGTTCCTGGATGCCCTACAAGCAGCATCCCGCGTGGAATCCGGCCGCCGACGCTGTGAAATCGATCAGGGTTTTTGAGGAATTCGACGGTTTCTTTCAGTTCCTCCTTGGCCTCTTCAACGCCTGCAACGTCCTCGAATGTGATACCGGGCTTTTCTCTGTCCGCCACCGTGACGTTGCTTTTGGTGAATGGCATCCCTCCTTCATGTGGATTGGCCATCCGCATCTGGCGATTAAAGAAATAGACCAGAACCAGCACCAGGAGAAGCAGTGGGGCGACATTCATGAGCAGGAAGGGCCAGAAATTGGACTCGGATTTGGTGCTGAATCCATCAGGGTTGTCCGCGAAATAGTTTTTCCAGTCGTCGATTTTGTTGTCAATATACCCCTGAGGCAGCTGTAACTTGATGTTCTCGTAGTCCTCGGCCCCGCTGACGAGGGTGCCCGTCAGCTCATTTCCCTCTATCTGGAGGTTCTTGACCTTATCATCTTCCAGGAGCTGTTCAAATTTCACCAGTGATATCTTCTCGGGGGCCTGTTGCCCCGTTTTCCTGATGAGCATAAGAGTCAGCAGGACGCCCGCTATGACCACAAACCACAGGAAAAGCTGGCGCCCGAAAGGTGGATGTCCGGGCTCATCCAGCCCCGGAGAATCGTCGTCCCGGTGATTCTGATGGTCTTGGTCCTGATTCATGGTATGTTACCTGATCGATTGAGGGGGGTTACCAGCCCTGTTCCATATTTTCGATAATAGTTTCGGCCGTATCCCTGAAGATTTCCTCTCTCAGGTCCTCCTGCCGGGAAAGAGCGAACGTGTTACTTTCGGTAAAGGTTTGTGGCTCCACCAGCTCCTTACCGGTGAAGTTGTCGGTCCACCGGAATTCCACTGTAACGCTGATGCGGCGCAGCAGGATTTCCTCGTCCTCCGTTTCGGTGACGATGTTCTGGCTGTAGTCCACGAGACTGCCGGACAGGGTGCTGTCCGCTTCATTGCCCTCGGCGATTTTAAGCGGGGTGCGCATCCGGAGCTCTTCCGTAAGGTGACGGGTCAAATCCACCTCCAGGCCTCTGTAGAAAGTTGTGTTGTCGAAGGCCTTTACCGAGACGGAGTCAATATCATCCCGTATGAGCGTTCCGGTGGAGTACCCGCATCCGTTTGCCAGAAAAGAGAATAAAACAGATATCATTATGAGTGAAACGGAGGGCAACCATCGGTGTTTTTTATGCATATCAGCTTTAGCTGGTTTCATGGTGCTTGTCCCAGTGTGTGTGTGTTCCGTCATTGCGAGAGTTTTATTGGTTTGAGGTGCCCGCGCGGCGGCGATTCCCGATCCCGATGGATCTTACGTATCTGCTTCTCGGCCCACTGGCCGAGCTGCTTGTCCGGCACGGTCCGGCGGACGTGGCGCAGGTAGGGCAGTGCCGCTGCGGGTCGATCCGCCGGGCCAATGTAATAACGGGCAATACGGGCATATTTTTCGGCGTGGAGCCTCTGCGCATCCTGTAATGCCTCGCGTGCTTCCGGTGCGAACTGCGTATCGGGGAAATTGTAGAGAAAGTCTTTCAGCCGGGTTTGAGCTTCTTTGAGGTGTTCCGTGCCACGGCCGATCCACCTTGCGAGTTCAAGGTGGCACATTCCTATTCTATACCAGCATTCGGCAACCAGTTCGCTCCGGGGAAACGTGTCGATCAGGGCGAGATATTCGTCGCTGGCCTTCAGGTACTGTCCATCTTCCCGAAGTGCGTCCGCCTTGCTCTTCTGGGCCTGTGCGGCAAGCTCCGGATCTCCGCTCCGTTCAGCCAGTTGGTCCAGCAGTTCTATGCCTTTGTTGAGGTTTTGTTCGGTGCGCGCTTCTGCTGCTTTGTACTGGAGATTCTCCACTTGTTGTATGGCTTTGTCCTCGGATTCATCCTTCTGGTAGCTGTTCAGGGTGTTAAATGCTGCTTCATATCGTTCGAGGTTGTACTGGGCTACGGCAAGCATATACCGTGCGCGATTGGCCCATGGAGCCTCGGGATGTTCCTCCAGAAGACCCCGTAGCTGCCTTGCAGCGCTTTTGCTCTCGCCGGAGGCCAGGAGGGCCACGGCGTGTTTGAAGCGCGCCTCCGCCTCATCCCGGGGGCGCTCCTCCAGATCCACCTCTCCCATATCCGGAACCCATGTCCCCCCCGCGAGTGCGCAGGGAAGCCCATAAGAAAACGCTACTATAACCAGGGCAAGTCTACATCTCAGGAATGCTTTTATCATGTCAGACACCTTTCGTTCGGAAAAGAGAGACTCCATTATAAGTTTTTGCTCGGAATATTTCAGAGAAAAAACAATGCCGAATCGTAAAGAGGGTATTCCGTGGGATTGTCGTCCTTTTGCCGTCGCGAGTGATTTAAGGCAATGTTATGCTAACAGTGTAGAGTGGACCCGGCCGCAGGAACAAAAAAACGGGCCACGGGCGGGGTTCATATCCGCGACTGTTGGCGGCTCGAATGTTGCGGATAATCTGGTGTTTTGCGGGGAGGGAAGTTAGCCTGTAACCGTAAGGGCGAGGTGGAACAGGCGGGCACCAGAAGGGCAAATCCCCTGCATGTGTTGCAAGACCTGCCGGTCCCCTTTAGCATGGGGGCCGGTTGAGGTTTGCCCACATATGACCGGCTGGCTGGGTTGCCCAGCAGAGACGATGACGCGCAGGTGATGCTAAAGTTACAGTTAAGCATGGAGGTGAGCAGTATGTCCAGAATATTTCTCGGTCTTGACTCAAGCACTCAGAGTCTTACGGCAATGGCGATTGATCTTGACTCATGCGAAATGGTTCATGAGGAGACGGTATCTTTTGATGAGGCTCTTCCGGATTATGGCACTGAGAACGGAGTTCTGCGCAGCGGGGAACCGCAGGTCGTGCATTCGCCTCCGCTGATGTGGGCCGAGGCACTCGACGTCATGTTTGAGCGGCTGCGGGACAGTCAGCTGAATCTATCCGATGTGCTGGCAGTGGCGGGGTCCGGACAGCAGCACGGGTCGGTTTACATGAACTCTTCCGCTGGGGAGGTTCTCAACAATCTGGCACCTGAACGCATGCTTAAGGATCAGCTGGGTGGTATATTCAGCCGTGAGACAAGTCCGATATGGATGGATTCCTCGACGGAGGAAGAATGCAAGGAGATCCAGGCGGCACTGGGGGGCATGAGGCGGACGGCGGAAGTAACCGGTTCGGCCGCGTTTGAACGGTTTACGGGTCCCCAGATCCGGAAATTTCACAAAAACAATCCGGATGGGTATCAAAATACGGCCCACATAGCGTTGGTCAGCTCGTTTATGGCATCCGTGCTGTCGGGGCAGATAGCCCCGATAGACCACGGGGATGGAGCGGGGATGAATCTGATGGACATCCGCACGGGGAAATGGAATCGGGAGGCGCTGGATGCGACAGCACCCGGTCTTGAGGGGAAACTGCCGGATCTGGTATCGTCCGATACGGTTGTGGGGCGGGTCAGCAGCTATTTTGCGAAGAAATACGGGCTCAACGCGGATGCGCTTTCTCTGGTGTGGTCCGGGGACAACCCCAACAGTCTGATTGGAGTTGGTGTGGTGCGCTCCGGGATGGTGGCGATAAGCCTGGGGACGAGTGATACTTATTTCGGCTTTATGGAGGAGTGTCACACCGACCCTCATGGGGAAGGTCATGTGTTCGGAGCACCGACCGGAGATTATATGACACTCATCTGTTTCAAAAACGGGTCGCTGGCCAGGGAACGGATAAGAGACCGGTACGGATATGACTGGGCTGATTTCTCCGCGGCTCTGAAGAACACGCCTCCGGGAAACGAGGGGGCGATGATGCTTCCGTATTTTGAACCCGAGATTGTGCCAAGGGTGCTGGAACCGGGAATACGGCGTTTTAACCTTGACGAGAATGATGCGGAGGCGAATTGCCGCGCTGTGGTGGAGGCGCAGATGATGTCGATGCGGATTCATTCCAGGTGGATGGAAACGCGTCCGGACACCATTTACGCGACCGGTGGAGCCTCGGCCAACGAGGCGATTCTGCAGGTGATGGCGGATGTTCACGGTTGCCCGGTACAGCGTTTTGAGTCCGCGAACAGTGCTGCTCTCGGTGCGGGATTGCGTGCGGCGCATGGGTTTCTCCAGGAAACCGGTAATCCAGAATCATGGGATGATGTCGTGGAGGGATTCACCAGGCCGGTGCCGGGATCCCGTATAGATCCTGATCCGGAGGCCGTCGAAGTATACGACGCGATGGTGGAGAAATATGCGGAGCGGGAGAATGCAGTCTCGGAAAGGTGAAAAGGCAGCGGACGGACCTCGTGGTGTCTGATCCCAGTTTGGATAAGGGCTGCGTCCACTGGTCCCAGAAAAAGCGGTAACCGGCTTTTCTCAAGCGCCCTTGTCTGTTCTTATATATGGCGCACTGATGACTCGTGAAATATACGGGCTGGCACCATTCCTGACGCGTTTCGGCGTGGTGAGGGAGATGCCCAATGGAATGTTCGGGGGGCGCACAGAATCAACAGGATCTCGAGCTGACATTCTGATAGCTCGGATTGTACGGACAAATCACCATGCCGGTCAGATTGTGTCAGGAGAGACGACCAACTGGCGGTTGGCATCCATGAGTGACAGCCATTCGGTCCGGTCCTCCCCCTCAGGTGTGTTTTCTATGGCATCGAAACAGGTTTTCATGGTGGCGCTGATATGGTCACAGAAGTGCAGCAGTATAGCTTCCGGACACTTTGGCAGGACCGCAGCCCCCCAGTCTCTCTTGCCGTGATGGCTTAGAATCATGTGAAGCAGCATGGCCTTTGTGCGTCCCGCCTCGTCCTTTTCATCCCCCAGGAAATCCTCGGTCATAATTTTGTCCCACAGGTTGCTGACCATCGAGGCGCTTATAAACACGTGATCGAGAAGGTCACTATGGCTTGTGGACTGGCTGACCCCGGAAACGAGTCTGTAGCATTTTATCTTACCAATGTCGTGCAACGCGGTTCCGGCGAGCAGGAGTTCTCGGTCCACATTATCCCTATACTGGTTGTAGAGCCTTTCGGAAAGCTCCCACATTTCAAAGGTATGTTCCACCAGGCCGCCCCGGTAGTTATGATGATGTCTTTCGGCGGCGGGACTGCATTTGAACTGTTTGGCGAAGCTCTCTGTTTTGTAGAACTTGGTCAGAAGGCGTTTCAGAAAGCGGTTCTGAAATTCCTCCCTTTCCCAGTTGAAGAGAGTGTCAAATGCATCCTCCTCGTTGATCTCGGTCGTGCGAATATAGGGAGAAGGATCAAAATCATCCTCGGGTATGAGGTCGTAGCGCTGTATGTTCAGCTGTTTATCGCCCCTAAACTCATCGACTCTGGCCAGCACTTCAATCGCGCTGCCAGCCTCCAGGTCGTCGGCGATGTTGTCGCTCCAGACCTTGGCATCGACCTGATCACCGTTATCGCAGTTTAACACGAGGCTGTAGTACTTTCCGCCCCGTTTATCGGTGCTGAGCCTAGCCTCGGAGACCAGAAACACATCAGAAACTACTTCTCCGACGTCGACCTCTTCAACCTCCATTTCTCATATCTCCCGATTGATGTTCTCAGTTGTTTGAGTTCGGTTCCGCGTCCTCTCCCGAGGTCTGTTCTTCCTCCTCAACGTTTTCCGTTTCTTCCTCCGACTCCTCTTCAGGGGCGATGTGATCCTGGATATTTTCCTTTCGTTTCTCAACCCGCTGGCGCATTTTATCGCTGATATCCAGCTCTTCCATCTCGAGAGATTCAATCACCTGGAGGGCAGTTTCGTAATCATCCTCCTCACGCAGCTTATCCACCTCCCGGATGACGGCGCGGGCACGGCCTCTGTCCCGTTTGTCCAGCTCCCGCATTCGTTCCTCCGTAGCCTCCGCGGGATCCTCTATCACATCAGCGGAGAGGAAGATGAACAGGTCGACTTTTTCTTTCTTCTCCGTTTCTCTTCGGAAGAGGGCGCCCAGCAGGGGTAAATGTTCCAGAATGGGGACGCCGACGACGCTTTTTCGTGTGATATCTTTTAGCAGGCCGGCAATGACGATGGTTTCTCCGGTGCGTGCCATAACCTGGAGTTCGGTTTCCCGGGTTTCAATAATCGGATATTCAGCCAGATCCTCGCCCCCGCTGCCTTTGGCGGTTACGGTTCCGTTCTGTTCGCTGACCACTGGATGGATGATCATATTGATATACCCGTCATCCTGTATCTGTGGGACGACGTTCAGTTGAATGCCGATGTTTTCATAGTAGTCCAGCGAGGTTGTGACCTGGGTGGACTCAGTGCCGCTGACGTCGGATTCGAGAATGGGAAATCGAGAGCCTACCAGGAATACTGCCTCTCTGCTGTCGAGTGTGAGCAGCTTGGGAGCGGACAGCACTTCGGCGCCGGCCTCTTCCTGGAGTGCGTGGGCCAGCATCTGGTATTCTGTCCCCCCTATTTTGCTGAAAAGCAGGCTCATTCCGGCGTCATAGGGGAAGGAACCACTTATGTCGGACTGGGGATCAAAATGAGATGGAGCAACTTGTGAGCCCAGAATGTTCCCCTGGAATTCCATATTGCCGCCCCAGGGAGTAGTGGCGGTTATATCGCTGCTTTCGGCCCCGGTTGCCCCCGTACCCCAATCAAATCCGATATCCTCCAGATTATCCCGATTGACCTCCATAATGCGCGCGGAGATGGCGACCTGCTCGGGGCGTATATCTATGGTGTCTATAACCTTCTGGATGGTTTCCAGACGTTCTGAGGTATCGACCACGACCAGAAGCTGGGATGTTATTTCCTCTTTGGGAGAGCGATCTTCCCTCTCACGGGTCTCGAAAGCAGCGCCCTCATCCGTGTCATTGCTGCCAAACCCCCATCCGGTATGGCCGGAACGTTTGACCACCATCATTCGTCCATGGTCACTGAGCAGTTCCTCGGTCGTCGCTTTTACGTCGCTGGCGTCACTGAACTTGAGTTTGATGACTTCCGTCTGCAGTTCCGGCTCGCGCGGGGCCTCCAGCTCTTCATCTTCCGTCTCCTCCTCGGTATCTTCTTCGACGGATACGACCACTATGTTATCGTCCACCTCTTCCAGCGTAAGGTCATGGACCCCCAGAATTACCGGCAGGGCGTTCTGCAGGGATACATTGGGCAGAAATGCCGAGATTCGCCTGTCCGCGGCGGACGGTTTGACCAGAAACTTTTTACCGGTTCTCTCGGATACGAGGTCGAGAAAATCCTCGACCTTTGCGTTTTTCAGATTGACTGTAACCCTCTCGTCGTCGCCGCCGGCAATATCGGCAGTAACTTCGGCCGGTTTTTCATCTTCCTGCTCGTCGACCTGTTCGTTGGTATCTTCTCCTGTCTCCGGGGTCTCTTCCGTTTCCTGGGCCCGGACGGCGTGGAGGGGGAACAGCAGAAACAGGATGGTCATGACTGATAAAAAGTGTTTTCTCATAGATATTACTCCGAATTGATGAGCATTTCTTTCTGTTCGGTATCCTCGCCGGTTTTGATAGAAAGGGTCACCGAGTTCGGGCTGATCCTGGTGACCTGAGCCTCTCCGATGGATTCCTTCTCATGTACCACCGTGCCATTTATCACGGCCATAGGATTTTGAGAGTCCCAGAGTATAGCCGTACATCGGTACTCTCCCGGTTGAGGAGGTGTCGTAGATCGATCCGATTGTGTGGACTCTTGATCGTCTGCTTCATCCGGTCTGGCGAAGACATCGGTCATTTCTTCTTCAT
>JBKHGK010000043.1:0-9765 GCA_046539705.1 Candidatus Brocadiia bacterium
CGGTCACCCTTGTTTGGTGATTAAGTTATAACCCATCTCCCCGTATGGATCGTCTGGAGAGCAGGAACAGGAAAAAGGGTCCTCCCAGCATGGCGGTAAGCACGCCGACGGGAAGTTCAGTGGGGGCAAGGATCGTCCGGGCGAAGGTATCGGCGATGGTCAGGAAGGCGCCGCCTCCGAAAAAGGATGCTATCAGGAGGGTGCGATGATCGGGACCGAAAATGAGTCTGAACGCGTGGGGGACGAGCAGTCCGACGAAGCCGATGGGGCCGGCCACGGAGACCACCGAGGCGGTCAGCACGGAGCCGCCGACAAAGCAGGCGATCTGCACTGCGGTTACGTTGATGCCCCGTCCCCGTGCGAGTTCTTCATCGAAGGCGATGTGGTTGAGGTTGTGCACCTGGCAGACCAGCAGGGCCAGAGCGGGTAGCATAAGCGGCAGGACCGCCGCGATTCCCGAGAATCCGGTCACCTCAAGTCCGCCCATCAGCCATCGGTCCAGCACGACGAGCTTGTGCGGTTCGGCCAGATATCGGACGAACATGATCAGGGCGGAGCTTATCAGGGCCATGGTGACTCCGGCGAGGAGCAGTTTCAGGGTGGAAAACGTTTTCCGGCCGCGTGCCAGAAGGTAGATGACGCCCATGGCGCAGAGGGAACCACCAAGTGCGAAGAACTGTACCGGACCGACCGGTCCGACTTTCAACGTCTGCATGTCCAGAAAGATCGCCGACGCCGCCCCGAGCGCACCTCCGGAGGAGACGCCGAGTGTGTGGGGAGTGGCAAGGGGGTTGCGCAGGAGGGCCTGGAAGACAGCTCCCGCAACGGCGAGCGAGCCCCCGACCAGAAATGCCAGAAGCACGCGGGGCAGACGCTGGCCGAGGATGATCTCAGTATCGACCGAACCCGGCCCGCGCCCGATAATGGCGGACAGCACCTCCGCGGGGGGGCGGCGGGTGGCTCCGACAAACAGACATGCGAATGCCACCAGGCCGGCACCGAGAAGGCCTGTGATGGTGAAAAGGAGTAACTTGCGTGGCGTCAGACGATTCATCAGCGGACCGCAGTTGATTTAAGGGAAAAGTTCTGATCGTGGAGCCTGGAGTAACGGTAGATGCAGGGATAATAGCTTCAGATGCGGATGCGGTGCAAATCCCTGCTTGTGCAATGGCATCAAAATTTCGTAAACTATCACCTGCTGAATGGTCACTTATCCTGCCGATTATTCACACCGCGTGTGTTGTGTGTGTTTCACCTGGCTTTATTCGACTGGCCACGTTTATTCGATCTTCGAAATTATTGCAGTTGATTGGTGCATTTTTATGTCAAAGTTTGCACATCTTGATGGCGATGTGATGGAACAGGAAGAGGTTTTTACCCGGGTCCCGGAGAATCCTCTGATTACCAGTGAAGACGTGCCGTATCTGGCTAATACCGTCTTTAATGCCGGGGCGGCCGATCTTGGCGATGAGGTTCTTCTGCTGTGCCGGGTCGAAAGTGCATCGGGACGGTCACATTTGATCGTTGCCCGGAGCGATGACGGTGTGAGCGACTGGGAATTTGAGAAACGTGCCCTGCTTCACCCGGCGGCTAATTTCCCGAACGAGACAAATGGGGTGGAGGACTGCCGGATCACCTGGGTTGAGGAGCTCGAGTCCTATGTGCTGGCCTATACCGCGTATTCGGATCAGGGTCCAGGAGTTGCACTCGCCAAAACGAGGGATTTCAGGAGCGTCTCAAGGCTTGGTCTGGTGTTCCCACCCGATGATAAAAATGCCACTTTATTCCCCGAGAAGATAGACGATCGCTACGCCATGCTGCATCGTCCGGCTTCGGGAGGGGAGAGCATCTGGTTGTCTTACAGCCCGGATCTGAAGTACTGGGGCAAATCGCGTGTGATTATTCCCGCCCGGAGCGGGCCGTGGTGGGACGGGGCGCGTGTGGGCGCGGGGATGAGCCCGATAAAGACGGAAGAGGGCTGGCTCATCATTTATCACGGCGTAAAGGAACTGGCGGGAAGCCCGATATACCGTCTGGGTGCGGCTTTGCTGGATCTGGAAGAACCGCACCGATTGAAGTGCAGGGCGCGCCGATGGTTGATTGGACCGCGGCGGGAGTACGAACGTACAGGGGATGCTCCGAACGTGATTTTTACCTGCGGGGGATTCGTACGTGACGGTGAGGTGTGGTGTTACTACGGCGCGGCGGATTCCTCCATTTGTCTGGCCAGAGCCACGCTGGAGGATGTGCTCCATGTGGTGCACAACGAGCCCGTTCACGCGGGCTGATGGCGGGGAATGATACGCGAGACCGGAATTACGACTTAACAGACTTTTGAAATGAGAGGGTGAAAGTTTGACGAAAACCGAACTCCATGGCGAGAAGGAACTGACGCTTGAACAGCTGCGAAACAGGGTAGATTCGGGGAGCTTCGATTTTGGAGACACCTCGGAGATAGAGCCTCTGGAAGGTCCGATAGGGCAGCATCGGGCCCTGGATTCGATCGAGCGAGGACTGGAAATGGAGGCCCCGGGGTTCAACATCTTTGCCTGTGGACCGGTGGGAACTGGCCGCAACACCACCACTAAAAGCCTGGTGGGGGAAAGAGCTCAGGAGGGCGATACCCCGCCGGATTGGTGTTATGTATATAACTTTGACAGGCCCGACGAACCCATTTCCATACAGCTGGAGGCCGGCAGGGGCTGCCAGCTGGCCGAGGATATGGAGGAGCTGATCGAGGAATGTAAGGAGGAGATTCCGAAGGCCTTCAAAGGGGAAGATTATGAGAAACAGAAAAACCAGGTGCTTCAGGGGTTGCAGGAGGAACGGCAGCAGCTGATATCCGACCTCCGGGAGAAGGCACGGGAGCTGGATCACACCATCCAGGTCAGCCCCGCGGGTATAGCGGCGGCTCCCCTGAAGGACGGAGAGCCGCTTTCACAGGAGGAATTCAACGAGTTACCCGAGGAGGAACAGGAGGAGTTTCGGGAGAAAAATGAAAAAGTCCAGGAGCATATAGCCGAAACAGTGTCCGAAGCCCGGCAGATCGAAAAAAAGATGAAACAAAAGGTGGAGGAACTGAACAAACAGGTGGCTCTTTTTGCGATCGGGCATCTGGTCGATGCGCTCATCGAGGAATACGGCGAGAATGAAAAGGTTGCGCAATATCTGGAGAAGGTGAAGGAAGATATCGTTGAAAACCTCGATATGTTTGGGGAGGATGATAATAACAGTCATCCGGACATGATGGGTATGAGAGCGGCGATGAAGGAGGAGGCCTTTAACAAATACCGGGTGAACGTCCTCGTGGATCACGGTGAGACGGATGGAGCACCGGTGGTGGATGAGAGAAATCCCACCTATTACAACCTGTTCGGGCAGCTGGAGTACCGGTCTCAGTTTGGAGGCATGACGACTGATTTCACGATGATCAAGGCCGGCTCCTTTCTGCGGGCCAGCGGCGGATACCTTATTTTACAGGTGCTCGATGTGCTGCGGAATCCGTTCGCATGGGAGGGACTCAAAAGGGCCATCCGGACCGAGCAGGTGCGTATTGAAAATATGTGGGAACAGTATCGTCCCATACCGGCAGCCACGCTGGAACCGGAGCCGATTCCCGTGGATACGAAGGTGATTCTGGTGGGCAGTCCTTTTGTATACCAGCTTCTCTATACCCTGGATGAGGATTTCCGCCGCCTGTTCAAAATCAAGGCCGATTTTGACGTTGAGATGGACAGAACCGAGGAACAGGTTGATCGATATGCCGCGTTTATCGGGAAACAGTGCCGGGATGAGGATCTGCCGGGTTTCGACAGAGAAGCTGTGGCACGGCTGGCCGAACACGGGAGCCGTCTGGCCTCGCATCAGGACAGACTCTCCACCCAGTTCCAGCGTGTTGCCGACCTCATACTGGAGGCCGGCGAGATTGCACGGTCCGCCGATAAAGACGTGGTGAATGAGGACGATGTGAAAGATGCTATACAGGCGCGGCGTTACCGGAACCGGATGATCCAGGATAAGATCCAGCGGGCCATAAGGGAGGATGTGCTGCTGATTGATACCGAAGATACCGTTCCCGGACAGGTCAACGGACTGGCTGCACTCAAGGTGGGCGATTATCTGTTCGGTAAACCCTCCCGAATTACCTGCGTGACATCGGTGGGCCAGGGAGGAGTTGTGAATATAGAACGTGAAACCGATATGAGCGGCAGCATCCATAACAAAGGGGTGATGATTATGAGCGGATATCTGGCCAGCCGTTTTGGACAGGATAAACCGCTCTCCCTCTCCGCCAGCCTTACGTTCGAACAGTCCTACGGCGAAGTGGACGGGGATAGCGCCTCCTGCGCGGAACTTTACGCCCTGCTTTCGAGTCTTGCTGATATACCCCTGAGACAGGACATCGCGGTTACCGGATCAGTCAATCAGCGAGGACAGGTCCAGCCAATCGGGGCTGTGAATGAGAAAATCGAGGGGTTCTTCGAAGTGTGTAAACAGGCCGGGCTCACCGGCGAACAGGGCGTCCTGATCCCCTCCCGCA
Source organism: Candidatus Brocadiia bacterium (assembly GCA_046539705.1). Classification (GTDB taxonomy): domain Bacteria; phylum Planctomycetota; class Brocadiia; order SM23-32; family SM23-32; genus CAZXYF01. The sequence continues at coordinate 4,541 of JBKHGK010000043.1, forward strand.
ATGAACAGTCTCTGATGCTCAAGGATGAAGTGCTTGAATCGGTGGAGAATGGCGAGTTCCATATTTATGCGGTTGATACGGTCAAGGAAGGAGTGGAGATCCTCACCGGCATGCCGGCCGGGGAGGTTCAGGACGACGGAACTTATCCCGAGGAGACCGTTTTTGGTCGGGCGGATAGCCGGCTTCGGGAAATGGGTGAGGTTATGAAGGATTTCGGACAGTCCGGGGGCAACGGCAACGATAAGAAGGAAGATTGACTTTTCCCCTGAATAAACAGCTCCGCGACGATAGAGCGGAGTTCTGTGTCTGCCTTTTCCGGGCGACAGGGAACACGTCCCTCTCATATCTCTCAGCCGAAGCATGGCCCAATGCAAGATTATAGCGATAAAAGCCGGGCGGACCTGATTAACGAGTGTCGGACCCTGCGACAGGAAGTTCATCGGCTGCGCGCGAAAGGGGAGCAAAACGAGGGGGCGAGTCTGGAAGGGGAGCCCGCCAGCGAGCATCTCGAAATGCTCGCCCGTAATACCCATGAGAACCTGTGGGCCATGGATGAGGATATGGTTTACACCTACATCAGTCCCCGGGTGCAGGACATGCTTGGCTACGCGCCGGAAGAGGTGGTTGGTCGGCGGCCGTTTGATTTTATGCCCGCCCGGGAAGCCCGGCTGGCAGCGGAAGCGTTTGAGGAATTCAAAAGGCAGGCTCGCGTTTTCACCGCCTATGAGAATCACCGGTGGCACCGGGACGGATGGCTCGTGACGCTGGAAACCAGTGGTCGGCCCGTCTATCAGGACGGTAAAATGGTCGGATTCCGGGGGGTGGACCGCGATGTGACCGCACGGGAACGGGCACGAAAACGGCTCCAGCGTGCTCACCAGGAGCTTGCCAGACGTGTGGAGGACCGGACCAGCGAGCTGCGGGAGATCAACAGGCGCCTGAGCAGGGAAATCGAACAGCGTCGTGCCGCGGAAACCGCCCTCCGCCAGTCGGAAAAACGCTACAGGAATCTGATGGAAAACCTTCCTCTGGATGCCTTCATACTGAAAAACAACCCCCTCAGGTTTGTCTATCTCAATTTTGATCGGAGCCGACTGCTCGGATATCCCGCCGAGGACCTGCTGCAGTGGCCGGAGGAAAGAATTCGGGAGAAAATTCATCCGGATGATCGGGAGAAGGTCATCACGCGGCTCGATCAGAGGTTCAGGGGCGAAAGGCCCGGCAGCGAAACATACGAATGCCGGCTTTATGCAGAGGATGGAGCGGTCCACTGGGTCCGCCTGTTCGTGAGCAGAGTCACTTTTCAGGATGAAGCTGCCATACAGACGGTGGTGGTTGATGTGACGCAAAACAAACGGGAAAAGAAAAGGCTCAATACCTCGACTCACCGCCTGCAACAACTCCTCGATGCCGGTGATGTTGGGCGGGCATGGATCGACGAACAGATGCGGGTGGTCAATATGAACAGCACTCTACGGGAACGGGCCGGCTGGACCGAGCCTGAAACGGACCCGCCCTGCACAAGCGTTCTCTGCCGGGCAGCAGGACACAACCTGTGCGGAGATGAATGTCCGGTGAAAAAGGCTTTCCGGGAGGAAACCCCTCAGAAGGCCGTGGATACAATAGAGGCTGGCGATGAAATCAGCGTTTTACAGGTAGTGGCTGTGCCCGAAGAAGACGACGATGGCCGTATGGTCCAGGCACTGGTAACGACGATGCGGCTGAGCAGTGATCGGTAACCGCTAATCGGTGAGGAAAACCATGTCGTATGATGACAGTTCATGGAATAAGCGGGAGACGTTTCATGTTGACCGGTGGAGTGAAAATCCGATTATACATCCGGAAATGCCGGGTCTGGAAGGGGAGGCCGGCAGTAACATCAACGGCCCCTCTCTTATTCGTGTGCCCGACTGGGTAAAAGGGCGGCTGGGCCGATATTATCTTTACTTCGCGCACCACAGAGGGGAACACATCAGGCTGGCCTGTGCCGATAAGTTGAAGGGGCCTTATCGGATTCATGAGCCCGGCGTTCTTCACGCGAGCACAGGGCCGGGACAAGGTCATATCGCCAGTCCGGACGTGCATGTTGATCATAAGAACAGGCAGATACGGATGTATTTTCATCAGCCCGGTGGTGCCGATTCTCCCATTCCGGGGCAGGTATCTTACGTCGCTACCTCGGAGGATGGTCTCAACTTCCAGCCACGGAAGGAAGTGCTCGGTAAATTTTACTTCCGCGTCGTGCATCATCGCGGGGACTGGTATGCATTTGCGAAAAATGGCAATAAAGACGGAATCATTTACCGCTCCGAAGATGGACTGACGAACTTTGAGGCCGGACCGCATTATCTGCCGGGTGTCCGCCATACCGCCCCCTGGATTGAGGGGGATACGTTGTATCTCCTGTATTCTCTGGCCGGAGATTGCCCCGAACGAATTCTGCTCTCGACAGCGGAGGTGGATGGAAACTGGCGGGAATGGGAGCTATCCGAACCGGAAATCATCCTCGAACCGGAGCGGAAGTACGAAGGGGCCGATCTCCCCCTGGCCCCGTCCAGTTATGGCCCGGCACACGGGCGTGTGCGCCAGCTGCGCGATCCGTTCGTCTGCAGGGAGGACGGAGAGCTTTATATGCTTTACAGCGTGGCTGGTGAACAGGGGATAGCAGGGGCAACTCTGCATCGGACGTGAACAGCTACATGGCGACGACAAACGGCTCGTGAGCTGCACCTGTGCCCGCTCGTGGCGTTCGGGATCAGGGTATGTGCACGCGTTGCAGCCGCTGTTCCTCCTTGACGTGGGTGTGCTGTGTCCGACGGATCCTGGCGGCCAGCAGCTTTTCAATCAGTTCCGCGCTAACCTGTTCGTAGCCCGCTTTGCCGGCAAGATTGCACAGTTCCTCCGGATCACTGGCGAGGTTGAACAGATACTGCACGCCACCCGCCTGTGGATCGTAAACCAGCTTCCAGTTGCCCGTTCGGATCATCATTGCAGTTCCCAGTTCCGCGATGACATGGTCGTGTCCCGAGACCGTCTCATCGAGCTGTCTGAGTAGGGATTTGCCGGGACGTTTTCGGCTGGCGTCCGGTTCAATTCCCGCCAGATCAAGCATAGTGGGGTAGAGGTCCAGGTTGTTGACCAGTGCTTTGCTCACCCGGGCCCCGCACTTTCGCTGCTCGCCTTCAATGGGGCCTCCGGTCATGAACAGGGGCACCCCGACGCTCTCCTCGTGGAAGTACCGTTTATCCCAGATCCCGTGGTTGCCCAGCATATCACCGTGATCGCTGGTGAATATGATAACCGTGTTGTCGAGCAGCCCTGTCCGCTCCAGTGTCTCGGTGAGCCGTCCGACGTAGTCGTCGATCAGCGAACACTTCTCGAGGTATTTGCTGCGGCGCCGGCGCAGCTGCGGAGTGTCCTCCGTTCCCTTCACCGGCATATAATCGGAAAGGCCCTCCCGGGTGTCACCCGGATGCCAGAACGGAGGGTGAGGTCCGACGAAGGAGAGATTCAGGTAAAAAGGTTGTTCCCGCTCATATTCTTCCACAAAACGGATACCCCGGGTGCCTATGAAACCGTCGGCCGTTTCATCCGGCTCAAAGGGGTGGCCCCCGGTATTCTTTCCCACCGCGGATTCGTCCCCGGCGAGTGCGGCCCGAAACTTTTCCAGACGTCCCTGAGCGGCCAGCCACGCGGTGTACTCATCCATGTTATGGGCGTTTTCTCCGTCGTCGAGGACCTGCAGAACCTGATCAAAGCCGTATGACTTTACGGCTTCATCATCCTCCTTTACGTCCATGCCGATGCCATACCGATCAATATAGTGGTGTTTGCCGATGAGGGCAGTGTGATATCCGGCATCCTGCAGGCGGCGCATAAAGGTCTCTTCGCGCTGATCCGGGTCCAGCGGTGGCTGCTGATTCCCGCAGATACCGTTATCACTGGCGTGCATACCGGTGATGATACAGTTCCGCGCAGGTTGACAGAGCGGAGAAGCCGTGGTGGCGTTGGCAAAGCGAGTACCCTCATCGGCCAGCCTCTTAAGATTGGGCGTGACTCCGGGGTGGAGTGCGTCCCGCCGGAAATGGTCGGTGAGAATAAGTATGATGTTCGGCTGCTTATGTTCACTCATAATCGTGCCTCAAAAGGCTCTCGGGGTGGTCTGTTATTCGCCAGAAGAGAATTCTGACTGGACTGGACGAAACAGTTCTGTTCCTGTCTTTCTCTGAGCCATGATCGATCGCCGTATCGCGGGATCGGTCAAACCGTGATTCTGCACGAAAAGACCGGTCCCCGTCAACCCAAAGATGAGCCGTGACAAAATCGCCCGCGGATATCGTTACATGCCTTCTCTGAGCCTTTCGGCCAGGTCAGGGCCCAGCCCACTCTGTTCGATCACCCGGGCGACACTCTCCACGTCGTAGGGCACCCTGTGGTATGTTAGAGAGCGGTCATCGAGGGTAACGTAACAGGCTCTCGTATCCCCATCGCGGGGCTGTCCCACGCTTCCGACGTTGACGATTGCTTTGGAGCCCGTATCCCACGTGTAGCTCTCCCCAACACCAATATCCCGGGGAAAAATGAATTGATATTCTGATGTTATTATACCCGGCCTGTGGGTGTGGCCCACGAAGCAGACGTTCTCAAACTGTGCGAAATTGTCGGCCAGTTTCTGGCTGTTCCGGCCGCAATCTTCTGCTCGCAGATACTCCCGGATAGGGTTACGGGGGGAACCGTGCACGTAGAGGCGATTATCCGCTGTACGGCGATGGGGCAATGATTTGAGGTAATCCCATCGTTCCCTGGCCGTTTTCTCGGAGGAATGGCCCGGCCTCGGCATCAACAGCTTTCTGTGATAGCTGATGCTGGATGCAGCTAATTGACTGAAATCCTCGGCGCCGTAAATAAGAGCGAAATCGTGGTTTCCGCAGAGGACGACATCACACAGTTCGCGGACGGCGTCCACACACCATCGTGGGCTGGGGCCGTATCCCACCGTATCTCCGAGGCAGATCAGCCGGTCGACGTCCTTGTCCCTGAGATCTTCCGTGACAGCGGAGAGAGCGGCGCGGTTTGCGTGCACGTCGCTGAATATAGCTATCATCTGCTGGGTTCTCCCGGTGTTGGGAGGGGATGAGGCTCCGTCCGGATCGTCCACGAATATACCCGTTGCTGTCTCCACTTACGCATTCTTCGACTCCCTCATATGAGAGTAAAAGTGTTAT
>JBKHGK010000044.1:0-9762 GCA_046539705.1 Candidatus Brocadiia bacterium
CTACCTTTCCGTTCTTTGATACTAATAAGCCCGTTCCCGATGGAAACGACCGTGCGCAGCCGAGCCTGAGGCCGACAAGCCGCGATGGTGTCTGGGACGGAAGCTCCGGAGGAGGGGATAGCACAGGTCTTAAAAGCCCCGACGGCGTTGCAGAGAGACAATCAGAGCGTGGACCATATACAATGGTTCCACACGCTAAAGCTTATGATATTTATGCGGGACCGGACGGGGCTGCGTCTGACGCGCCCGGGCGCGGGCCCAAAAAACGACACGCCACAGAGGTGACCGATGGATGCATAGATCAGCAGAGGCCGATCACTCCCCTTTCATCACCACGACATCGTCGCCCTCAAAGGTGGGACTGTAGATGAGCATCGCGGTGAAATCGTCCGTGGTCTTATGCGGAATAATCTCGTAGCTCCACAGACGAGGGATGGTCAGCGCGGCGGGAGATTCAACGAACTGGCGTTCCCCCTCGACATTAACGATCGCATTTCCTGCCAGACAGACAAGAGTGAGGTCATGTTTACGGTGGAAACGCCTGCTCAACTCCGCTCCGTCCTTGATTCTCAGAATAAAGGTGCTCTGCGTTTCATTCTGGTTCCAGAGTGCAAACGCCACGGGCTCATCCTCATCCACCTTCAATTCATCAAACTCCTCCGGCACGTCAAACACGGTGTTCTGGGGCTGTCTGTCGGCCTGAACACGTTCTCGCTCCGTTCGGCATCCCGTAAGGAATGTGAGCGATAGCATCACAATGCTGGTCACAACTGCGAATGTTGTCTTTATCATTCGGTCAGAACTCCAGGAAAAAAGTTTCAGGCAGAGGTTGCTGCTCCTGCAGCCGGCAAATAACACTTCACGGTATAATCACGCACCATCCGATCGGCATTAAACCGCCAGGCGAGGCTCCGTATGGCCTCTTTCTGTCTATCGATCCATTCACGTGGAAGACCATTTTCATCTCGCTTGTAGAATAGGGGGATTGCCTCATTTTCAAGAACATTGTAGAGGCTTTCCATATCCCGCTGATCCTGCGTGGCGGAATCAGTATGTTGTTCTCCCTGTCCGATCGCAAACCCATTGTAACCGTTATAACCCTCCGGCCACCATCCATCCAGCACAGCGAGGTTGAGCCCGCCATTCAGAACCACCTTCTGCCCGCTGGTTCCGCAGGCCTCCAGAGGGCGCCTCGGACAGTTCAACCACAGATCTACTCCCTGGACTAAATGTCTCCCCACGTTTATATCGTAATCTTCCACAAATAACACCCGTCCCTTAAAGCGCTCATCCCGTTCAACCTCAATAATTCGCTTGATCAGCTCCTTCCCGACATCGTCGGCCGGATGCGCCTTACCGGAATACACGATTTGAACCGGGCGCTCCTCATTGTTCACCATTCTGTCCAATCGATCCAGGTCCCTCAGCAGTAGTTCCGGTCGCTTATACGAAGTAAACCGTCTGGCGAACCCGATGGTGAGGATTCCGGGATCAATTCGCAGATCATCATGTTCATGCAACACGCTTCCCCTGTTTTCGCTCCCGCACTGCCGGCATTTACGGCGATGAAGAAAATTCACGAGCTGGACCTTCAAAATCTGCTGCTGTTCCCAGAATTCCTCTTCGTCCGCCTCATGTATATTCTCCCAGGTCTCGGGATCGCACATACGATCCTGCCAGTCCGGTCCCAGCAACCGGCGATAAAAACGGGTCATTGGCACCGCCAGCCATGACGGGATATGAACCGCGTTCGTAATATGAGTGATCGGAACATCATGGCTGGATCGCGCCGGCCAGAGAGTCTGCCACATCTGGCGAGTCACCCGCCCATGAAGACTGGAAACCCCGTTGATGTAGTCCGCCATTTTCATTCCCAGAACCGTCATGCAGAACGGCTCATCCGTTCCCGCCGGATTTGGCCGTCCCAGATCCATAAATCCATCCACCGACAGACCCAGTTTTTCTCGGAGCGGGCCGACGTTTTCCTCCATGAGATTGCGATCAAAACGATCATGGCCGGCCTCCACGGGTGTATGAGTAGTGAAGACCGTTTTACTGGCGACTCGGTCGCGGACCCGGTCAAAAGCTCGACCCTCCCTGTCCATCATATGTCGGGCAAGTTCAAGCACGGCGAAAGCACTGTGTCCTTCATTGAGGTGAAGAACGCCCGGACGGATCCCCAGCGCCCGCAGTGCCCTCAGACCGCCAACCCCGAGTATGAGCTCCTGGCGGATTCGCACCTCCTGGTCCCCGCCGTACAGTTTGGCGGTCAGACGTCGATCGTCCGGATTATTGGCCTCTACATCCGAGTCAAGCAGGATAAGGCGATTGCGCCCTACTTCGGCGGACCAGATGTTCATGGCTATGGTTGATCGCCGGGTACGCACATGGACCCGCAGTGGATCCCCGTCGTCACCGCTTTCCCGCTGGAGTGGGAGTTCCTGGACATCCGACTGGAGATATTTTTCCGCCTGCCACCCATTCTCATCGAGCATCTGGTTAAAATACCCCTGAGCATAATATAGCCCTACCCCCACGGCCCGCACGCCCAGGTCCGAGGCACTTTTCAGGTGATCCCCCGCAAGAACACCCAATCCCCCGGAATACAGTGGCAGGGACTCATGGAGCCCAAACTCGGCCGAAAAATAGGCTACGGGCCGTGCACACAGAGCACTGGCATGGATCTGCCCCCACGCACCGCGCTCCTCGGTATAGTCCCTCAGCTGGTGAAAGGCATAATTGATCCGTGCGTCCAGCGCAAGGTTCGAAGCTCGTTCCCTGAGCTTATCCTCCGGCAAACGAGCAAGGAACTCATAGGGATTATGATTGACTTCCCTCCACAGCACCGGATCCAGATCGCGGAATATATCAATTATCTCGGGCTGCCAGGTCCAGTACAGGTTCCGTGATAACTCACGGAGTTCCGCGGCAATATCCACAATGAGCACCCTCCACCACAGGAAAGGAAAAAGGCGGCCCCTGAGACGGTCGGCCCGTCCTCGGCGCCGCCACTAATCCCCGGACAGGCAAGTAATCAGTGACCAGTAACCGCTTATCGATTATGGAGAACGGGGCAAATCAGTCCGTCTTCAGATTGTCGAAATCGATAACGTTGCCGGCCTGATCCTGCATGTTCATCTCATTGGGCTGCACTATCTGGCTCTGTGACTCCTGCCGGGCCTGTTGCAGCTGTTTTTGGACCTCTTTCCGGGTTTCCTCAATCTGCGGATTTGCGTGAGCCTCAAAACTCTCAAAGGCATCCTCTATGCTATCAGCCTCGATCTCGAAATTCACAGGTATCTGCTGCATTCCCATGGGAGTCTGCATCCCCAGTGCCACAGAACCAATATAGCGCGTGTCATCCCCATCAATTGCGTCAAGAACCTCGATCCGTTTGACGGGGAAACGGTCATCCTCACTGTCCTCCTGAACGTACTCTTCCTTCCGGTAAATCATATCGCTCAATCCTTTCGAAAGGCGAAAGAAAATGGATTTGTACTCGGCACTGATGGATTACAACACCGATGAACTCGCGGATGGTAAATCCTGGCCCACCCCGCGATAGAAGTGAGACATGAATCTCGGGCCAGATAAGTTATAATTGTACAGAACCGTTCCATCTTTTCAAACGGACGCACTGACAGGAGATAGAAATGAAACACATACGACAAACCGCCGGGCCGATCTATTTGAGTGCAGTTGCCCTTGTTGTGTTCATCGGCGGGTCCAGCCGCGCTTCCACACTTAAGGAGAACTGGATGGCCGTCTATTTTCAGGGTCAGAAGGTCGGGCACGCTCATGTGCGCATCCAGGAGAGGACCGCCGACACCCCGACAGAGGATGAGAAACAGGAAAAACGGTACGTCACCACCACGACGCAAGAACTGAATATACAACGAGGCGGGAATGATCTGAAGTTTGAGACTCACGAAAAAATAGTGGAGGATTCCGCCGGCCGGGTGCTTTCCTTCAAGAGAAACATACTGCAGGGGCCGCTGGATCAGAGGCTCCAGGGCCGCCGGGAAGGAGACGACTTCATCATCGTCACCGGCGAAGGGGAAAACGAAGTCAAGCAGACCGCCGAAGCCCCCGACGTTCTCGGCCCCTGGGCGGTGGAAATGATAACTCGCCGAAAAGGATATGAGCCCGGGACCTCCTATACCCTGCCCGTGTTCACCCTGGATGCCCCCACCCGGAAGGTAACGGCCAGGGTTCACGTCCGGGGAAAAGAGGACAAACAGATCTTTGACGCCACAAAATCGCTGCATCGCGTGGAGGTTGAGCTTTCCATCCTCCCGAATATGGAGACAACCGAGTGGGTGGATTCCACGGGAACGGCCTGGCTGACCCAAACGACCATTGGACCGATGGAACTGGTATTGCGCCGCACCCCGGAGGAAGCAGCCGTCAAACCCGCTGACGGGGAAGGCATTACGATTGATATGGGGATAACTCCGGACGAAAGCATTGAGAATCCTCGCCAGCTACAGCGCCTGGTGTTACGCATTTCCCCCTCGGAACCGGGGTCGGATCTGCCGGACCTTCCGGACGACTCATTGCAGACACTGACCCGCCATGATGACCACCTCATCGCCGAAATACGTCGGGCCTCCCAACAGGAGGACGGCTATACGATACCCTGGACCGGGGACGATTTCAGAAGTTATCTTGAGGAAACTTCATGGCTGGAAATCAATCACCCGAACATCCAGCAGATGGCCCGCGAGGCCATCGGTGATCAGACCGACGCATACCGGGCGGCCCAACGGATCGAATCCTACGTGGCAGGGGAAATAGCGGATAAAAATCTTGATCTTGGATTCGCCACCGCCGCCGAAACGGCGAAGGAACGAGCCGGAGACTGTTCGGAACACGCCGTCCTGGCCGCCGCACTGGCCCGCGCGGCCGGTATACCCTCGCGTCTGGTAGCGGGGCTCGCCTACGGAGGCCCCCTTCCGGGCGATAAAAATCCCCGCTTCTACTTCCACATGTGGGCCGAGCTTTACACCGGAGAGTGGACGCCGATCGATCCGGCCCTTGGTTCCCACAGTGCCACTCATCTCGCCATAAAAAGGAGCGACCTCCGGAATCCGGACTCGCTCACGGTTCTTTCCTCGGCGGTGATGGGCGTGGCCGGTCACGTCGACATTGAGGTGCTGGAAACACAAAAAAAGGGAAGCTCAGCGAACTGAGCTTCCCTATCCCGTATTATCCGTGTTCCGCCGACCTGGCCGGCTCTGACCGTAACCAGACCGACAGAACGAGATCCCGTGCCGGTTTTACCAGGCATCGACCTCCGCATAACGCTCTTTCATCTCCTCCTGGCTGACCGACTCAACATCGTCGGCAAGGCCAGCGCTACCAAATTCGTTGACAAGGAATTCAACGTGCTTGGCAATGCGCTCTTTGATGAGGCCCATGAGGTCCTCGAATGCCTGCACACCGCTCTCCTCGGGCGGTTCACGGAGGATATCAAACGGTTCAACCTCACCGAGATAATCCCGGGGATCGATGACATCAAGCTGTTCATCCAGAACCTTTTTGGCTCCTTTCAGGGTATCGGTCTTCGCGGCCGCGGGATTATCCTTGAAGAACTTCCGCGTGGTCGCCGTTATTCCAAGCCGGAGATCGGTATCGATGTTGATCTTCCGCAGACCATAGGAGATTCCTTCCTTCAGCTTCTCGAGCGGAACTCCCTGAGCACCTTCGAGATTCCCCCCGAGGTCATTTATTTCCTGAACCAGTTCCTGAGGAACGGTGCTGGATCCGTGACCGACCAGGTAATGGTCATCGCTCAGCCCGGCATCGACCATATTCTGATAGCTGTCCCGGACAATGTCCGTTCGCACCTGATCGATGTTGGAACCTTTGTTGGGGCCATGGGATGTGCCGTAGGCAATGGCAAGAGCATCCGCATTGGTTTCCTGGAGGAACTCCACCACCTTATCGGGGTTTGCATATACCGTTTCCTGATGGACCACATCCTCTTCGATGCCGGAAAGAGTTCCATATTCGCCCTCCACTCCGACTCCCCTCGGGTGCGCATAGGCAACCATTCCACGGGTGATGGCCACGTTCAGAGGGAATTCCTCATCACTGGCATCGATCATAATCCCCGTATAACCACTGTCGGCACACTCCTCCCCCTTCTCCACATTTCCGTGGTCCAGGTGCAGGGCAATGGGCCGGCGATGGTCGCTGTTTTCCATGGCTTTGGTCACCATATAGAAAATCTTGGCCGGTCCACCTTGAAACCTGTTGGCACCTTTTGAAGCCTGTATAATCGCGGGGGCATCCGCACGCCGCAGGCCCTCAAGCACACCCTGAGCCTGGGTGAAGAAATTAACATTAAAAGCGCCGATTGCAGCGCCGTCATCGCTCGTACTTGCTTGCTCGGCAGCCGATAGAACAGCCGCCATAGGGGTCAGTTTGTAGTCACTCATAGTTTCTCCTCACGTACACACTGGTAACGGAAAAAATCGTAAATTAACTTCCGGGCGGGTGAACAACGAGCAGGTATGATAACGCCCGCAGCGCAGATGTCAAGACAACACGTGGCTTACTGCCGCATCTCAGGTGGACCCTCGGCGGCAATCCCGGGGAAATAACTCTCATTCATCCCCAAATTGCTTTTTAGCAGCCTCATAGGCACGCGGCGTACCTATATCAAGGACTTCCCGGTCGATGACATTCGCATAGACCGCACTTCGATCCGCCAACCAGGCTATGAAATGTCCCGGGGCATCCGGATCGTTGCCCTCCTCAAGATATTGTGGTAACAGAGACACTGCCTCCGGTGAATAGGCGTAGAAAGGTGGAACCGCAAACTGGCTGGGCGGATCATCGGGTTTTTCCACAAATTCAAGAACCCGGCCATCCTCGGCGAGCCTGACCACACCCATCCTGCACAGTCGCTGCCGATCCTCAATGCGGGAGGCGAAAACGGCTGTGGCATCCCGTTCCCGTGACAGATCCACGATGCTGGTAATATCAAATCCAGCCAGGTTGTCGGTCCCCAGCACATACACCCCAGCTTCGCTTCTCACATCCGCATTATCCAGCACAAACTTGATATCACCGATTGCTCCCAGCCTGTCATCGTTGGAGAGTGTCCCGTCATTCAACACAGTAATCGGCTTGTCCCCGCTGTACTGTTCGGCCCATCCGGCAAGATCATCGGAGAACTTATCGTTGCTGACCATAAACATGCGTTCAATCTCATCACACGCCTCCAGCCACGCAACAACGTGATTCACAATGGGCTCGCCACCAACGGGCAACAGAGCCTTGGGCCGATCTTTGGTGAGTGGATAGAGTCTCGTTCCATAGCCACCTGCAAGAAGAATAGCATCCATACGTCAATCCTTTCGATGTGCTCAATAGCAGCTCTCTTCAAACGTTAAATAGCGCAACTCCGTACGGCTCCATCCTGACCGCCCCCTCGTAGCGTTCCCCTTCCAGCAGATCCGTAACCGTCTCGTCATCTCCGAGCGTCAGTTCCCGCGGTTCCCCCGCGTGGTTCAACACGAATAAACGCTCCTCCCCCTCCTCATTTTTCATCCTGACAACTTCGACATCTTCAGAAGCCCACCGCTCAGGCGCAACGCCGGCTCGCTCAAGGGCCCGGCTCAGAAACCATTCCCACCCATCCCCCTGAAGTGCAGCACCGGTGAAAAGGACTTGCCCGGCCCCCGACTCACACTCGGTCACGGCCGGGGTCCCCGAATAGAACTGACTGGTGTATCGTGCCAGAGACTCCGCTCCCCTCAACTTCAGCACGCTGCAGAAACCATCAACATCAAACTCACGCTCCTCCCCCTGCGGCTCTATCCGATTGGTCATGTTATCCCCGAGGATATCATGTTCGGTAATCTCCACCCCGAGCAGTTCTGTCAGCGGACCGGGCGGAGGTGAATCCAGAGCAGTGCATGATCTATCCTTGTATCCTGCCGGAGCAGCCGTCACGAACACCCCTCCGTCATGTGCGAAGACTTTCAACTTTTTGGCCAGAGCACTGGTGGCAACGAACAGATTCGGAGCCACCACCATTTCATAGGAAGAAAGGCTCTCATCGGGATCGACGAACTCCACCCCAATTCCCGCTCTCCTGAAGACCGTATAGATCCTGCTCACCAGGTCCTCAAACTCCACCTCCCAGCCGAAAGCAGTCGACTCCAGGGCCCAGAGAGAGTCATAATCCAGCATAATCGCCACACTGCACCTGGGGCTGAACCCCTCCCACGCGTCGGACTGAACTTTGATATCTTCAATCGTTCCCCTGATCTCCTGCAACCTCCGCCGGGGAGTCCCCTCTGAATCAAACAGTCCATACCAGTGCATCTCCTGCCCCGCGGGGGCGGTGCGCCAGCGGAAATAATTGATCAGCTCGGCGCCGCGCGCCGCCGCCTGGTAGGTCCACAACTTGAGCTGTCCGGGGCGCGGCTGCTGGGCGTGACCGGATATCAGTGCCGCCCCTGCCTGCTGTTCAAGCACCCAGAACCGGTCATGCATGAGAGAACGCGCAAAATCAAGCCCCAGAGCTGTCTCCTCCAATCTATCCCTGCCAGACGGATAATTATCCAGCGAGATAATGCTCTGCTGACGTGCCTGCTCAAACATATCCATATGGGGAAGATCAAGCGCGGAAGGTTCGTTCACCGTGATGTTTACATCCCCCCCCACATAGCCTTCTATGATCTCTCTCTGCTCCTGCACAAAACCCCGATACTGCGCCGACATGAAACGGTAGTAATCCAGCTGCAGGGATGGATGGGGGGAACAGACCGTCTGCCGCGGGGCCGGGATTTCGTGCCAATCACTGAACCCCTGACTCCAGAACGAAGTCCCCCATTTTCGATTGACGCGATCAATACTCCCGTAACGCCGTTTGAGCCAGCGGCGGAAGGATCTTTCACATTCGTCACAGTAACATACGCCGGTGGGGCCCAGCCCCAGCTCGTTGTCAACCTGCCACGCCCAGATCCTGTCATCACGAAATGTCCTGGCCAGCTCGCTCACTATGCGGCGAACGTATTTGTTGAATGCCGGGTTATTGAGGCAGGCATGGCGCCGACTACCCCCATACCACCGCCGTCCGTCGGCCCGCACGGGGAGAATATTGGGATGACGGTAAAACAACCACCTGGGCGGAGCCGCAGTCGGAGTGCCAAGGATGACTTTCAACCCCTTATCCCGCAGAACCCCAACGGCTTCTTCAAGCCAGCCAGTATCAATCCTTTCCCGGCGCGGTTCGAGCCGCCACCATGCAAACTCCCCCACTCGCACCACCTCTATACCCATTTCAGCCATCATCTGGGCATCGGCGGCCCAGCGTTCCGCGGGCCACTGTTCGGGATAATATGCGACTCCGAATTCCATCGTTTCCTCCCTCCGCCAGACTCCCGGATGATCACAGACTACCTCACACTCCGGATCCGGGCGGAAAGTAAAGAGATATTGGTTCGGAAAGGGGATTCAGCATTATATGTGAGAGGACTTTAAATTCAAGTTCACAACTCACCCCAGAACTGTGCGCACGTGGGAGGATAGAGGAGACATGAAGAAAAAATGGAGATGCAGTGAGGAAGAAATGACGAGGAAAAGGACTGCCGGGGCGTTGGTAGTGCGAGGCTTCAGCCCCGCCTTTTTCTGTATGATGATGCAGTGAACGTAAAAAATACTCTTGCCGGTGAAACTCCACACGAACGGGGCTGTTATGAGGCGAAGGCTCTCTGGTGTTCTGAGTTCTAAGTTCTGAGTTCT
>JBKHGK010000045.1:0-9738 GCA_046539705.1 Candidatus Brocadiia bacterium
GGGGGGGACGGTCAGGGCGGGGACAATGGGAGTCCGCGAACAAACGCACCTCAAGCAGATCCTGAAAAGCCCCCACGGCGCTAATCCCTCTCAGGGAACCAAATATTGATACGGGGAACGCGTTGTGGTAGCATCATCGGACAGGTTTTACGTGTGTATCCTATTCCGATGTGGACTGTGGGCACTACAGATTCGGTAAGGTATAATGGTGGAGGAAGATGTGGTTTTCCTGGTTCAGGCACCGGCGGCGCGCGCCGGGCCCGTGCGGCGTGTGGCGTGGATGGCCAACGTTATGCCACCGCTGGGGTTGTTGAGCATTGCTGCGTATCTGGAAGAAAGCGGATACCACACGCGTGTTTTTGATCTGAATGCAGATCCGGGATCCCGGGACGACCTGCTGGAGGGCCTCCGCGGGGGACGCCCGGTCTTTTTGGGAATTTCGGCGGTGACGGCGAGTTTCAACGGAGGGGTGGAAATCGCCCGCCTGGCGCGGAGTGTCCTTCCCGAGGTAAAGATCATCTTCGGCGGACCTCACGTTTCTGCGCTGCGTGAGAAAATTCTGCAGGATTATCCCGTCATAGATGCCGTTGTGGTGGGTGAAGGAGAGAAGACGTTCGGGGAGTTGCTTGATGCCGGGATGGAGTCGGCTGAACGGGTGAAAGGACTGGTCTACAGGGATGATACGGAAGAGGTGCGATTCAGTGGTGAGAGGCAGGAACGTCTTGAGGTTGACTCACTGCCTTATCCGGCCTATCACAGGCTGCACTCTTTTCCGGACGGCTATCGTCCGCCGCTGTTTACCTTTCCCCGGCTCCGCTCTTTACGATGAGGCGCGGGATCTGGGTCAATTCGAGGAGAACTGGGACCACATGGATTGCATGAATTTTGTCTTTGTGCCGGAGGGTATCACGCGGGCGAAGTTGAACGAGCATTACGGCCGGATGTACAGGAAGTTCTTCAGGCGCCCGGATGCTCTTGTGCGTCAGTTCGGCCCGGCGTTGCAGTCGCCGGATAGCTGTCGGCGGCTCATGGCGGGCATTGGTGATTACTGGAAATTTGTCCGGGAACTGAGCGAGCCGGTGAACGTTTACTGAGGTCCCGCCCCTCCGGGAATATATGTGAAAGGGCAACCCCCTGGAATACATTTCCGGTGATGGGGCGGGCTGGGTGACATAATGTCAATTTGGTGAAATGGAGTTGATTATGGGTTCGGATAAGCGAAGAACGGCTCTGGTGGTGGGTGGCAGTCGCGGAATAGGGCGTGCCTGTGCGCTGCGGCTGGCCGATTCAGGATTTGATATATGGCTGACATACCATTCCAATCACGAGGCGGCGGAGGAGGTGAGAGCGGCTATTGAGGAAAAGGGCCGGAATTGCGAATGCATGGCCTTTGACATAGCGGACCATGCTGCGGTGGAGGCGGCATTGCAGGAACGTGTGGAGCAGAATCCGCCCTACGCCGTCGTGTTGAATGCAGGGGTCAGCCAGGACAACATGATGGTGTGGATGACCCGCGAGGAATGGGACAAGGTGATTCATACGGATCTTGACGGATTTTATAATGTGATCAACAATGTGCTCTTTTCCATGCTGGCCAGGCGGGAGGGGCGCATCGTGGCGATTTCATCGGTGTCGGGTGAGATCGGCCAGGCGGGGCAGGCCAATTACGCGGCCGCCAAGGCAGGTATAGCGGGGGCCGCCAAATCCCTGGCACGGGAAGTGGGAAAGCGGAACATATACGTGAACGTGGTGGCCCCTGGGGTGATAGAGACGGATATGACTTCACACCTGCCCCGGGAGGAAGTGGTCCGGCTGATCCCGGTCGACCGGTTTGGCACGCCGGAGGAGGTGGCGGCCCTGGTGGATTTTCTGTGCAGTGAAGAGCATATGTATATCCACGGTCAGGTGATAGGGGTCAACGGAGGACTGGCCATGCAGTAGCATAAGGGCCGCAGGACACGTATCTGCTACAATCCGGACGAGGGAAAGAGTGAAAACCAAATACGATCATATTGTTGTGGGCGGCGGGATAAGCGGGCTGACCGCCACTCTGTTGCTGGCACGGAACGGCAGGAAGGTATTGCTTGTCGAAAAAAGTCCTGCTCCTGGCGGGGCCACTGCACGTTTCCGGTGCGACGGAGTTCCGTTTGACGTCGGTTTCCATTTCACCGGCGGTTTTACGGAGGAACGCACCGGGATGCTCGATGATATGCTTGAGATTCTGGGTATAAGGGAGGCCATAAAGCCCATCTTTTTGCCGGATGACCGATGTCACAGGATAGCAATCGAGCCGGCGGGCGAAATTCATACGATACCTCCGGGTCTTGAACGCTATCGACAGAAGCTGAAACAGGACTTTCCGCACGAGAAGGCAGGTATCGACGATTATTTTGACCGTATGAAGCACGTCTGTGAGAATACGCGCGGAATGGATATGCGCCGGTTGACCGATGCCTCAGCAGTCCCGATGGAAGAGGATTACTTTACCCTTCAGGAGATGTTGGATTCAGCCTTTGACGATGAGGTGATCAAGGCGCTTCTCTGTACGTTTTGCATGTGTCACGGGACGCCACCGGGCGAGATATCTTTCGCGGATCATGCACGTATAGCCAGGGGGCTGTATGAGTCCACGGCCAGGGTGGAGGGGGGAGGAGGCGCCTTCGTGCGGGCATTCAGGGAAGCCTTCAGTCAACTGGATGTGGATGTGCGCTGTGGGACTGCACTGCAGGAACTTGGTCTGATGAAAGATGAACAGGTGAAGAGTTTCATCCTCTCGGACGGAAGCGAGGTCTGGGCGGACTCCTGTGTGCTGACGATTCATCCGAAGGAAATCGAGAGGATTATACCGAAGGACTGTTCAACCCCGGCATTCCGGCACCGCGTTGCGGACTTTGAGCGTTCGACGGGGTTTTTTGGGATGTTCGGAACCGTTGACGGGGATTCTTCGGTGGCGGCGGATGATTCAATTTTGTCGATTTTCCCCCGGCTCGATGTGGATGCTATGATGCGGCCGGGAGGGCAGGGGGCCAGGCCTGCCGTGGTCCTGACCTCGGAGGAGCAGGTTCGATCCGGTCGGGTGGTGGCGATGAGTGTGCTCGAGCTGTCCTTCTACGAAGATGTTCTGCCCTGGAAGGACAGTCGGACCGGTGAGCGCAACCCCTCCTACCTGAGGTATAAACGCGATCGCGCGGCCCGGATTAAAGAGCGGATTTCCCGGTACGAATCTGGCTTTGAGGAGCATTTTCGGCTCATTGAGACGGCATCGATGCTGACGTATCGCGATCGCCTGAATTCGCCATTTGGTTCAGCGTACGGTATCAAACAGAAGGTCGGGCAGTTCAACCTGGTGGGACGTCTGCCGATTCCCAACCTTTATGCAGCCGGCCAGAGTGCTGTGCTGCCCGGGCTGGTGGGAGCTATGAGCTCGGCGATACTGGTCTGTCGTGCCGTAATGGGGCGGCAAGAGTTTAGTTCACATGTTGAGAAAATGTTATGTCTGTAAAAAAAGCTGTGATAACCGGTGCCGGAGTGTTGACTCCCTTTGGATACGGAGTTGACACGTTGATGAAAGGACTGTCCGAGGAGCGATGTGCAACCTGCTATATGGACGAATGGGAATCGTATTCCGGGCTCAACAGCCGGGTGGCGGCCCCGGTGAGCATTGAGGGGGAGCGGCAGATATCAAGGCGATACCGTCGGACAATGAGTCCAATGAGCATATACGCCGCACAGGCGGCGGATATGGCACTTGATCAGGCGGGCCTGGGGGAGGGGACAGTCGCCAATAACCCGGATGTTGGATGCATAGTAGGCCATACGACCGGCAGTCCAAAGACACTTCATGCGGCCTATCGGGAACTGGTGGAAAACGGTGATTTCGGAATGTTTGGCTCCTCCGATTTTTTCAAATGCATCTCCCACAGTGCGAGTCTGAATCTCGCCCAGTATCTCGGAATCACCGGCACTGTTATGGCCACCTCCGCCGCCTGTGCCTCCGGGCTGCAGGCAGTGGGAACGGCACTGGCGATGGTGCGAGACGGACGCCAGAAGGTGGTTGTGTGTGGGGGTGCGGAAGAACTGCACGTGACGGTCACCGGGTCGTTTGATATTCTTTTTGCAACCTCTGACGGTTTTAATGACTGTCCGTCCAAAACGCCGCGGCCGTTTGACCGGGATCGGGACGGGCTGGTCTGCGGGGAGGGAGCCGGAATTGTGGTGGTGGAGGAGAAGGAGCATGCGCTGAACCGCGGCGCGGATGTGCTGGCAGAAATATCCGGCTATAACACCTGCGGTAACGGTGCTCACGTGAGCCGGTCGAATCCCGGAAGTATGGAACAGTGTATGAGGGCGGCGCTTGATGATGGAGGAATAAAAGCCGATGAAGTGGACTACATTAACGCACACGCCACCGGAACTGCCCAGGGCGACGCCGCCGAGGCGGAGGCGATCGGGCGGGTCTTTCCGGATCACCCCGCGCCGGTGAGCAGCCTCAAGGGGAACATCGGGCATACGCTGGGCGCCTCCGGGCCCATCGAACTTGTTGCTTCGCTTCAGATGATGAGAACCGGTATACTTTACCCAACACATAACCTCGGCGACGTCGCCGAGGATTGCCAGGGAGTGAACCTTCTGCGGGAATCCGTCCAGAAGGAAATCAGTTGTATCCTCAAGAACAGTTTTGCGTTTGGGGGGATAAATGCCGCAATGGTTTGCCGGCGCGGGAGGGAGAATGATGAATAAAAGAGTTACAGGATTTCCGAGGAGGTTGTTGAATAATGGTCGATAGCGATATTACCGAACCCGTCCGGGAGGTTTTCTGTGAGGAGTTTGAACTCCCGGAGGATGAACTGGTCCCGGAGGCAGAGATTTTCGACGATCTCGGCCTGGACAGCCTCGATGTGGTCGACCTGATCGTGGCACTGCAGCGAAAGTTTGGTGTTAAACTCAGAAATGACGAACGGATACGCCAGGTGCGGACGCTGCAGGATCTGTATGAGTATCTGGAGACCGTCAGGCGGGAAAAGAAGGGGAATTGAAAGGTTCAGCGATGAGCCAGGTATCCGGGGCGCGTATGTGGCGGATGAAAACAGCATTTCAGAATGGTCTGTTCTGGTCGTTATTTGTGCTGGTATCCGCCCTGTACATACCGGCGGCGATAATGGTTGTGGCCTTTTTTTCGGTGCTTCTGCGGCGTCGGACCACGCTGTGGATGACCCGCCGGGCCATAAGTTACTACGGGTGGCTCATTCTGCGCTGCGCGTGGCCCTTTATACAGGTGAGGTACGAGGACCTCTCCGGCGGTGAAAGTGACATCCCCTTTATATTTGTCTGCAATCACAGATCGGCCTCCGATCCGTTTCTTATGGCCTGCCTGCCGTTCGAGTGCGTGCAGATTGTCAAACGATGGCCGCTGCGGCTGCCGGTGCTGGGTTTTATGGCCCGGGTGGCCGGATATCTGAGCATCCATGAGATGCCTCTTGACCGTTTTTACGCTCGCGGGATGGAGCTTTATGAAAACGGTGTCAGCATCATTTCGTTCCCGGAAGGAACGCGTTCAGGTACGCGGGAGATGGGCCCGTTCACGAGTTCGATATTCCGACTTGCCCGGCGGTGCAAGGCGCCAATAGTGCCCCTTGCGATTATGGGGAATGAGGATAAACCAGAACGGGGATCGATACTGTTGCGGCCCGGAACGGTACGGGTTCACAAACTCCCCGCCATACGGTACAATGAATACCGTGATATGTCCATTTTTACTCTCAAGAATCATGTGAGAGACGTGCTGGGCCGACATATGGAATCAGTTGAGGGGCGAGATGATTGAATTTGAGTCTTATGAGGATCTGGAGTTCCGGGATGCGGAGGAGATTCGCTCCACGCAGAATTCCCTGCTCCGGCAGCATGCGTGTTACTGTGCGGAAAACTCTCCGTATTACAGGGAGCTGTTCCAGCGGAACGATGTGGATCCAAACCGTATAACTGTCGATAACCTCACCGAGGTGCCCCTCACATCAAAGGACGCTCTGGGACGGCGGAACGGGGACTTTATGGCGGTCCGGATGGAAGAAATTGTGGATGTGGTTTTTTCGTCCGGCACAACCGGGAACCCGACGCAGGTTGCCTATACGGAGAACGACCTCGAGCGGCTGGCCCATAACGAGTTCCAGTCCTTTCGGGCGGCGGGCATCACAAAGTCCGATCGGGTGCTTCTGACCTGCACGATGGACAGGTGTTTCGTGGCGGGGCTGGCGTATTTTCTGGGAACCCGGCGTCTTGGTGCGGCTGCCATCCGGAACGGTCATGGAACGATGGAAACTCACACGGAGACGATCCGGCGGGTTGAACCCACAGTTGCGATTGGAGTGCCGTCGTTTCTGCGGAAACTGGGGAGACACATGGATGGTGCTGGGGAGCCTCCCGCGCAGTCATCAGTTGATCGCCTGCTTTGCATAGGCGAGCCGCTCAGAGATGAAGAGATGAAGCTCCTGCCGGTGGGTCAACAGCTGGAAGAGCTCTGGGATGCAAGCCTGCATTCAACCTATGCTTCAACGGAGACTGTGTCCACGTTCTGCGAGTGTACCGCTCAAAACGGCGGCCATCTGCACCCGGAGCTTGCAGTTGTTGAACTGGTGAACGAAAACGGTATTCGGGTATCCCCCGGAGAACAGGGGGAAGTGGTGCTGACGCCCCTGGGGACTGAAGGTATGCCCCTTGTCCGGTTCAGAACCGGTGACATCAGTTTTATGATCGACGAGCCCTGTGAATGCGGACGGAGATCGGTGAGGCTTGGTCCGATACTCGCACGGAGGCAGCAGATGATCAAACTGAAGGGGACCACCATCTATCCCCGCAGTATAGAACGTGCCCTCAGTGGGATCGGTGAGGTGGAGGAATACTACCTGGAGGTTACCAGCGACGGAGACCTCTCCGATCGCGTCTCGGTTCACGTCGCGGTGGAGGATGGCGGATGCACCGAGGAATATGTGGCGGAAAACCTGCGCACCCGCCTCCGTGTGCGCCCCCGGGTCGTGATTGAACCTCTGGAAGAGATTCAGAAACAGGTTTTCTCCCCCGAATATCGTAAGCCCATGCGTTTTCTGGACAGGAGGCAGGGATGAGTTATAGCTGTCAAAAACACCCGGGTGAATTCGGTTTTCCCCGGGACAAAATCGATCAGGCGGTGGCGCGAAAAGGGCTTCTGTCGATGGAAATAGAGTTTTCACTCGCCTGTAATTACCGCTGTCCCTATTGCTATAACGATATGCAGGAATCGGTCAGCGCACTGCGCCCGGATTTAATCGATGATGTGGTATTGCAGGCGAAAGAACTGGGAGCAGAGAAGATAATAGTTCTCGGTGGAGAACCCATGCTTTACCCCTCCGTCCATGAACGGATAAAGTTCATCCGTGACCAGGGGATGGCGGTGGAAATGTTCACCAACGGAAGCTGCATAAACAGGGAGAACGCGGCGTTTCTGTACGAGCACGATGTGGCAGTGGTGCTGAAGATTAACAGCCGGGATCGCGAGCTGCAGAACCGAATGACAGGACGGAACGACGCGTATGAGCTGATAACATCGGCGTTGCACAATTTGAAGGCAGCGGGATATCCCGCGGACGGGAAGCGGATGGCGGCCAGCACGGTTATCTGTCGTCAGAACATTGACGAGTTGCCCGACATGTGGCGCTGGCTGCGATCGGAGGGGATCGAGCCATATTTTGAGATGATGACCCCGCAGGGCAACGCGGCTGAAAATCGGGAATGGCACAGCCTGAGCCCGGAGGACCAC
The DNA here is from genome assembly GCA_046539705.1 of Candidatus Brocadiia bacterium. Classification (GTDB taxonomy): domain Bacteria; phylum Planctomycetota; class Brocadiia; order SM23-32; family SM23-32; genus CAZXYF01. The sequence continues at coordinate 7,790 of JBKHGK010000045.1, forward strand.
AGGAAACTGTTTGAGGAGCTGGCCCGGATTGACCGGAAGGAATTTGGCCGTGAATGGGAACCCCAGCCGCCTCTGGTGGGGAACAGCTGTCTGCGTCACTGCTACTCGTGTCTGGTGAATGCCCGTGGGGAAGTCATGCCCTGCGTCGGGGTGACCATACCGCTGGGTAACGTAAGGGACGAGCCGCTGAAGGAAATATTGCGCAACAGCGAGGTTCTGGAGAAGCTGCGGGATTATCCGGCCTCCATCAAGGGCCCCTGTGGGAGGTGCGAAAAGGCAGAGAACTGTTATGGATGCCGGGGGGCCGCCTACCAGCTGACCGGGGATTACCTCGCCTCCGACCCGATGTGCTGGAAAAATGTGGACGCGGAGATCCAGACCCTTCCCTGCAGCACGGATCCGTATCTACCTCACCGGCCGCCCCTGCTTCTCGTCGACGAACTGGTCGAAGTGGGGGAACGGGAGGGGATTGTTCGCTGCCGGTTGACCGATGACGGGCCTTTTATGGATGAGGCAGGAGTCCTTGCCGAAACGGCCCATACGGAACTGATCGCTCAGTCGATGGCGGCCCTTGAGGGCTTCCACATGACCGAACGGGAACGGCGGTCTCATGAGGGCATACTCATGAGTGTGAAAGATTTCTCCATCTACGAACGGGCTGAATTGGGCGACGTCCTTGAGGTGGAGGTCAGGAAGATCGGGAAGCTGGGCGATTTTGGTGCCGTTCGGGGAGATGTTTTCAGGGAGGATGAGAAGCTCGCCGGGGGAGAACTTACGTTTTATCTTGCGGAAAAAGCGGCGGAAGAGGATGCGGCAGAAAACAGGATATCAGTCCGATAGTCCCGGGCATATCCGGCGACGGAATCGGGCGAAGGATGAGCCCAGCTGATGGCATAGGGCGAAAAGGGAGCGGGGGTAAAGACCGCGAGAGCTCGGGTGTGGATTTCGTGTTCCGCCGGGGATAGCGGAAATTGAGATACTCGGTTCAACCAGGAGGACTGGGCTCCTTCCACGGCAACCGGAAGCCATGGGCGGGCGGTGGTTGCCACGGCAGTTTTCCGGATTACTGCCTCCTGTTTGCGGGAGCGCGGCCCGGGAGTCACAGGAAGCGTAATCGTCACAGACGGCAACAATTCAGAGCGCAGATTCCCGCTGGGTTTGCCTGACATTGACAGGCAGGGATATGTTTCTCTAATATAACCCCTCTTGAGACCGGATGTGGATGATGCAAAAGGTTGTCCGTCCAATCTGGAATCGTTAACTCAACTCTACAGGAGGACGAGTATGCGCGGAAAGGTACTGATGGTGTTTGGCGTGATCGTTGCCTTCCTTATGGCAGGATGCGGTACACCGGGCTGGGTGCAGGAGGGTCCGGGAGCACGGAAAGGCAGGGCAAGTGTAGGGGTCTATGGAAGCGGCGAAGGAGTTGCCGGGGCCAGCCACGAGGCTCAGGAGGCTCTGGCGAGTCTGAAGGCACGAGATGCCGTGGCTGAGGGCACACGTGAATACGTGGCCGGCGTGATGCAGGGTTTCGTGGAATCCAACGAAGATTGGTTTGACATGGAGCAGGTCGAAGAACTGGAGCTCTACGAGTCGGCCGCCGATACCGTGACGAAGGACAACCTCGCTCGTGTGGAAAAGGTCGATCAGTGGACCGATGACGAGGAGGACAAGGTTTTCCTGCTCCGGTATATGCCGGTGGACGAGGAACTGTGTCAAAGCATGCGGTCGACCTTCGAGAGTGTGATCCAGGAGAACTCGGATGACATCCTGCAGGCTCCGGCCGACGACGTGATGGAGGGGCTGGAAGAATATGTGTCTCGTTTCGGCGGCAATCCCCTCGGTGATCCGATGGCCGAGGCCCGTGAAAAGGCCGAAGAAGAGGAAAAAGAGATGGATGAGGAAAAGGCGGAGGCCGATGAAGAACAGTCTGACGATGAAGAACAGTC